>JANQFE010000069.1 GCA_028278025.1 Thermodesulfobacteriota bacterium
GCTTGATTGCTGCGGGCAACCTGCTCGCTGGAACGACTATTAGTATAGTTCAGGCTGAGGCTCGCACTGCCCTTGCTGCCCAAACAGGTGCGAGCCCAATCTCTGATCCACAGTTTTGATTGTCGGTTAGTACTATTGCAAAAACAGTGTATTATGGAAACTACATATATCACAAACCACACAGTATTAAGACTACAAGCACTCTGTGCTTATAGTATAGTTTACCTTCCAACTAATGGAAAGAAAACGTGCTTTGTGGGTTAAGAAAGGAAGGTTTCTTGTGATTATATGCTTGCCGGCACCCTATCACATCCCCGGATAGCTGTCAAGATGGTTATTGGCTTGACTTATGCTTTGCATGTGATAGGTAACAAAAATTATGAGTATGCTGCCCAGACGGGCAGGCGTTTTGGCATGAAATATGAATAATAAATTGCAATAGAGGAGAAATGACCGGTGCCCAAACGGGCTGTAAAAGACAAGGTACCGGACCGGTGGCTGGGGTTAGCATAGATCCGTGTGCCGGAAGCCTGCGGCTTTGCAAAAACAATATAAATGTTATTTATTGTTCAAATTCAAGGGTCAGGTTTTTCAACATTTCCCAGGCTCGTTCTACATTGAGCTGCTCCTCACGGGTCAAAGGAGTGCTTGAGGGTTTACCGGTCGCATAGGTTTTTGATGATTCGTCTTCGGTTATGCGGATGGAAGACTCGGCCCGGCTTTTTTCCTCCCTTTTGCTTTGCATCATGAGCTGGATGGTTCTTTCCGAGACACCGTTCTGTTTCAAGAGAAGAACCTCTTCTGTTGTCAGGGCCGGGCCTGAAGCAACAAATGCACACAGGGAAATAATAATACATAATGATAATGCCGGTATACAGCGCATATCAATCTCCTTTATAACACGTAGTATGAGTAAAGTTTTTTGGTAATTGAAGTTTATTTTGTTTTTTGGATATGTTATATTTGTCTACTTATTTGATATAAAAATCATATATATATTATAAATTATACCCTATTTTATTTATATTGCAAGCATAAGGAAGAACACAATGAAAATTCTTATAACCGGCGGGGCCGGTTTTATCGGTTCCCATCTGGCAGAAGAGCTTCTGCAGCAGGGTCATGAGGTATTTGTTATTGATGATTTATCGACCGGAAGCATCGAAAATATTATTCATATTAAGGGTAATCCCTGTTTCCATTATACTATAGACAGCATCACAAATTTGCAGGTGCTGGCTGAACTGGTAGACAGGTGTGAGGTGATTTTTCATCTTGCCGCAGCTGTCGGTGTGAAACTTATCGTTGAGTCGCCTGTTAATACTATCGAGACGAATATTTATGGAACAGAGGTGGTATTGCAGCTTGCAAACAAGAAAAAAAAGAAGGTACTGATAACATCAACTTCTGAAGTATATGGCAAAAGTGAAAATGTTCCCTTCGGGGAAGATGATGATATGATCCTGGGCCCGACCACTAAGGGACGCTGGAGCTATGCCTGTTCGAAAGCCATTGATGAGTTCCTGGCAATTGCCTACTATAGGGAAAAAGGGCTGCCTGTTGTTATTACGAGAATTTTCAATACAGTCGGCCCGCGCCAAACAGGACGCTACGGGATGGTTATCCCCAACTTTGTACAGCAGGCCCTGGCAGGTCAGCCCATTACTATCTATGGAGACGGCAAGCAGTCACGATGCTTTACATTTGTTAAAGATGTTACAAGTGCCCTGATAGGTTTGTCCGAACACCCTGCTGCTGTGGGAGAGGTTTTTAATATCGGTAATGACCGGGAAATTACTATTGAGCAACTGGCACTGCTTGTAAAAGAGCAAACAAAAAGTTCTTCCCCGATTATCACTATTCCCTATGATGAGGCTTATCAGGAAGGTTTTGAGGATATGCGCAGGCGTGTGCCGGATATATCCAAGGCACACAACCTGATCGGCTTTAAGCCGACGATGAGCATTGAGGACATTATCGACTCGGTAATTTCCTATTATAAGCAATGAAATATTTCCTTTTTTTTATTATAGCGCTTACTTTTGCTGCTCTTTGTACGCCCCTTGTGCTGCTTGGAGCGCGAAAAGCAGGATATGTTGTTGCTCCCCGCACAGACAGATGGCACACTACACCTACCCCGATCCTCGGGGGCATAGCAATTTTTATCAGCTTTATCAGTCTGTTCCTGTATAACTTCGGGTTTGAAACAGAAACGCTCTCATTGGTCCTGGGCGGCACACTTATATTTCTGCTGGGTCTTTATGATGATGTAAGGGGCCTTACTCCCCAGATAAAGTTTATAGGCCAGATAGCGGTTGCCGGACTTCTTATCAGTATGGGTACGGTGATTATTATTATACCCTATCCTGTGGTGTCCTACCCGCTGACATTCTTCTGGATAGTGGGTCTTACCAATGCATTTAACCTTATTGATAACATGGACGGGCTTTCTGCCGGTATTGCCGCAATCAGTTCAGGAGCTCTTTTTGTTTTTTCACTGCTGTCAGGGGATGAAGCGCTGGCTTTTTGTTCAATAGTGCTGGCGGGTGCATGCATAGGCTTTTTGTTGTATAATTTTAATCCGGCACGCATTTTTATGGGAGACTGCGGCAGCATGTTTCTGGGGTTTACCCTTGCAGCACTTTCCATTTCAGGCACGTGGAGACATGCCTCAAGTCTTTTCGTAACATTTCTTGTTCCGGTTGTTATCCTGGGGATCCCCATTCTGGATACCGCCTTTGTAACCTTTACACGCAAGCTCAGAGGACAGCCGATATCGCAGGGGGGTAAGGACCACATGTCACACCGTCTTGTGGCCCTTGGATTCAGTGAGAGAACGACCGTACTGATCCTGTATTCAATTTCAGCTATTATCGGCCTCGGGGCATTGTTTTTTAATATGTTGAGCCCGGCAGCCTTTGCCATGGTGGCACTTATTTTCAGTATAGCGCTTTTTTATTTTTGTATATACCTGGGATATGCAGAAACACGTAACGGTAATAATAGGTGGACGGTGCTTACCAATGCAAACCGGCAGGTTCGGGTCCTGCTGGTCAACATGCAGCGTTTCGGGGAAATTTTTGTTGACCTTGTGCTTATAGTTATGGCATATTTCACAGCTTATTTAATCAGGTTTGAGGGAGGAGTGCCCGAACTGCAGCTGACCTATTTCATGCAGACGCTCCCCATAGTAGTTGTTATCAAGGTGGCTGTTTTGTACTATTTCGGGCTCTATCAAACCGTATGGCGCCATGTGGGTGTCAGGGATTTCGTCAATATCCTGAAATCCGTTTTCGTGAGCTCTTTGATAATTGTCGTCAGCATACTCATGTATGCCCGGTTTCAGTACTTTTCCCGGACCGTATTTGTGGTTGATGCAATGCTGAGTTTGCTGCTTATAAGCGGCGCTCATTTTTTTCTGCGGATTCTGCGGGAATACCTGGAGAGTCAGCCCTTGGGCGGCAAAAGAGTGCTGCTGATCGGGGCCGGAGATGCCGGTGAGATGGCCCTCAGAGAGATTCGCAATAATCCCGGAATGAAATTCAATGTGGTCGGGTTTCTCGATGATGATACCTTTAAATTGAAACGCAAAATTCACGGGGTGCAGGTTCTGGGGAAAATAAATGAAGTGGGCAGGATAGCACATAGGACAGGGGCTCAGGAAGCATTTATTGCCATACCGTCTGCCACGGAAGCGTGTCTGGAGAAAATAATGCAGGTCTGCCGTCAGCATAATATTATATGTACAATTTTTTCTGACAGAGACACATATAGAACAGAGAACAGTTAATCATCGGGGGCCGGGCGGTACTGAAAAAAAGTGAAACTTTTATGCCAATGACTTGTTATATTTAGTTAATTCCATTGCCGTAAGACAGCAAACGTATGCTTTTGGGAAGGTGGAATTTTTACGTGAAACTTTTGCTGGTGGGGTGTGTTTAAAAAGGTAACAGCCGGATAGCGGGCGGGAAAATAACCCGGGTTTTTGCAAAAGTTCTACCATTTGTTTGTATAATATAGTTTGATTATAAAATTTATTTTATTTAAGCAATAATTTTTATTCGAAAAATAAAAAAAAATCTTGACTTTTTATATAATAATCCTATAGTTTGGGTTAAAATTTCCGATATAGCTGTAAAGTTTTTTTAGGTTTATAGTGTATTTACAGCTGAAGAGGGGGTGATGCAAAGGCCAGCAGAATTTTTTAACCCCTTGAAATTACTTATATAAATATTAACAAGACAAAAAAAGATTAATTACTACATGTTAGAAAAGGGGGTGATTAAAAGCAGAGAAAAATGAAACACGAGCTGTACTTTTTATCTCTTGGTCTGGAATGAAGCTGATAGGCAACCGACAGAAGAAATTAATGACAGGAAACGGATTAGTTTACCAGAAGTTTTCACTATTAAAATCAGTGAAAGGAGTGAATAATGACAAAAAAGATTTTTTCAGTATTAATTGCGCTCATGATGGCAGTGGCATTCTGCGGAAGCAATGCCATTGCAGGCAAGCCGGCCGACGTATTTCTTGAGCTGTCAAGCGATACGGCTACGCTGTGGCCTGCCGAGCAGGAAATGGACTATTTACGGGGCCGGATCATCCTCATTGATGATGATCGCGAGCTTGCCGACACAGGGGAAGATGATGTAGAAGTCGTCATCAAATCCAAAAACTTTGAAGACGATGCCGTAATCGACACCGGGTCCGAAGCAACCGATGCCCTGGATGCAGATGAATTTGCCTGCACTGATGCCGGTGATGCCGAATTTGGCGGCGGGCTGACCAATTTCTGGCAGGAATTTGCCATCAGCTATGACTGCATTGATGAGATCGCTGACGATGTTATCGAGGTCGAGGTAACCCTTGATGACGGCACTGTTGTAACCCGCGAGCGCGCTGTAACAATTGTGCCTCCGGAGGCCAACCGCTACGTTGTGCGAACCGGCGGTTTTTCAACCTTGCCCGACGTGCTGGGTACCCTGCCAGGCCCCAAGGCCGATAAGGGTGCGACCAAAGAGGCCGGCGACTCTACCGATATCGATGTATTTGCCGCCTATCTGAATGGGGCCGGCGACTATATTTTCACCGACCGTCTGCCGGAAGGTGCTGACGTAGTTGAAGTTCAGCCTGACGTGGCTAATGGTGCAACCGGGCTTTTTGACAGTACTTATGGTATGAAAGCTTATAAAACCGAGATTGAGCTTACTGAGGGACACGGTTCAGCCGAGGTCACCATAGAGGACCTGTATTTAACCGAGCTGCTGGCCAAAGCGGCTGAAGCTGATGGAATCGATACAACGGCAGAGCATATGGCCGCCATGGCCCCCTTGATGGAGCCATCAGGCATTTCGCTTACTTGGATTGCAACCGGTCTGGTAGCCACCGAAACCGTTACACTGACAGGAAGTGATGAGCTGTCATTTACCGAACCTAATATCTTCGGCTACACCGAAGACGGCAGTGCCGACCAGACGTTTTGCCGGGATATATCCCTGTATGCACCGGATAGCCTGGACAAGATCATCATTGCGCCCCTGCCGGTAAATGTTACCAACAACAATGCTTCCGTAAAATATGCAAGCTACACCAGCGCTGAGGGCGGCTTTGGTGCCCTGAATGTTACTGCACTGGATGCCCTGCTGCTGAACGAAGATCCGTTTGAAACGCCGGGCAAGCATGTCTTTGATACCCTGACGGGCACTACCTCTTTTGGTGCGGCTGCGCTTATCGGTCTTGACAAATTCAACAACCTGGCACCGTTTGCTGAAGGCGATTTTTTAGCCTTTCAGCTGGACAAGGACGTCAGCGGTACCGACACAGACATCAACTCCAGCACTGCAGAGCTGGCTCCGTTTCTTACTACCGGACATATCACTCCTACTTATGCTGGGAGTTACAGTACTAGTTCTGTGATCACCGCTACCTATGCCTACCAGGCATTCCTGCCGTTTTATGTAACGGCTACCAACGGTTCCGTTAATATTGCGAATCTGTTTATCGACAGTGTTTTAGATGCTGAGACCCAAAGCACTACGATTGATCTGGAAGACGAGATTGAAGACATCGACTCACGCTCCGAGGGTATCGACCTTATCGGGCGCGACAGCATCGGTGCTATCACCCTGACAACCGCAGATGATCTTACTGCAATTGCCGGATCCGAGGCGGGCGATGAAGATTTCACCCTCTTCATTTCACCCACCACGCCGGCTGACGAGCAGGAAAGCAGCTTTACCCTGCGGATCAAACGCCAGGAAGAGGGCAAGGCAGATGTACTGATCGGTGCCAAGGACGCAACCAGCGGCTCCGACTCGCTTACCTTCACCAATGACACTTCAGAAGGTTATGCTGAAAAAGACATGGCTATCTTCACCGAGCTGGGCGCTGAGCCGATCATCCTGGTATGGAAAGGCAAGAAGGGTACTACCGCCATCAGACGGGATACCCCCGGCGCCATGATTGAAAGGGACGGCGGCGATCTGGAGCCCTCAAAAATCAGCCCGGCAGTCGACCTGATCAATATTTTTGCCGACGTGAACGGCGATCACAACACAGCCGTCATCGACAATGACCTGTTTGATATCAAGGATGCCTTCGGCAACACCTACGGCACTGATGAAGATTCAAGCGTGGGTGTCAAGGTCTACACAGCCAGTGATAACGGCTCGCCGACCGATACCGAGAATCCGGCCGTTACCAAGAGCGAGATTGACGATGATGACATCGTGATCGAAGTCGACCCGACAGCAATTACGCCTGATAATGAAAAGGCAGTTGCCGTACTGACTACCGAGCAGGGTAATGTAAGCGCTGAGATTGCCCTGAACCTGCGCGGTATGCAGGGCCTGGGCATTATGCCGATCTTTATCCCGGTTAACGGCATCGGCAACACTCCTATAGCGGTCTATCTGCAAGACCAGAACGGCGATCTTGCCAGACCGTTCGGTCGCGCCTGGCAGGGTAATGTCGTTGCCAACGACGTTGACCTTGAAATCGAAGATCCCGATAACGGCTCTTTGAGTGATACCGGCGACTCAACCCTGAGCGGTACGGTGTTCAGGAGAGTCCTGACAGCCGAGCCTGATACCGACAAAACCAGTATGGAGGTCGAGATCGATGCCGATGATGTTGAGACAACCATTATCACGCTTGATTTCTCACCTGATTTCGATCCGGCAACCATCAAGTCGGTTGAAGCCACTAGCTGCGGTATTGTCATCACGATTGAGGATAACAAGGCAACCGACGCTGCCGCAACTACGGTTGTAGTAAAAGACAGTGACGGTGAGGATATCACCGATACACTCACCCGGACCGATTCCGACAACGGCACAGAGGGTACCATCACCCTTAAGGCTCCCGGAGTGCAGGGTGTATACTCAGTGACCATTACGACGGTTGATGCAACCGGTCTGGTGGGCGAAGAAGAGACCAGGACCGTGAATGTCACAGAATGTACCGATGAAGTCAGCTGTTCTGTAGATCCCACTTTTGCCAACCCTGGTGATGAGAACGTTGAGGTAGTCATTAGCGGTGAATTCACCAGCTTTAGTGATGCTTCAGTAGTATCATTTGCCTGTGAGCCTGATGTGACCATCAACGCTACAACAGTCAACTCAGCAACAGAGATCGTACTCGATATCTCCGTGGCTGCCGATGCTGCAGAAGGTGCCTGTGCTGTGAGTGTTGATGATCTTACCTGTGAGTTTACTATTGGTATTGGTCCTGTTACAGAATGTACTGACGCTGACAATGACACCTATGCTGTTGAAGGCGGTGACTGCGGTGAGGTAGACTGTGATGATACTGATCCGGAAGTTAACCCGGGTGCTGACGAAGACTGCGGTGATGACGGAACCGGAAACGGCATCGACGACAACTGTGACGGTCAGATTGATGAAGGTTGTGATGAGATACCTGGGGACTGCGAACTGGAAAGTATCAGCCCTGAATCGGTCAACAAGTTCATCATTGCTCTTGCACGCATAACCGTGACCGCCAGTGCAGATCTTGAGGCTGATGCCGAGATTTCACTTGATACCGAAGGCATCAGACTGCTTGGATCTCCTACGGTGGACGGCAACACCATCTCACAGCGTATCTTTATCGGACCGCTTGGTCCTCGCTCAGGTGATGTTGCAGTGAGTGTTTCCGGCTGCCAAGACACCGTAACATTCACGATTGAATAGTAACCTGATGGGCTCAGCCGACAGCAGTCGGCTTTGCCCATACTGAAACCAAAAGGGGTTCGGAGGCTTAAAGTTTCCGGCCCCTTTTTTTATTGTTGAGAAAAACATAAAAGTGGGATAAATTATATAGTAATGAGTAATGAGTAATGAGTAATGAGTAATGAGTAATGAGTAATGAGTAATGAGTAATGAGTAATGAGTAATGAGTAATGAGTAATGAGT
>JANQFE010000070.1 GCA_028278025.1 Thermodesulfobacteriota bacterium
GCTTGATTGCTGCGGGCAACCTGCTCGCTGGAACGACTATTAGTATAGTTCAGGCTGAGGCTCGCACTGCCCTTGCTGCCCAAACAGGTGCGAGCCCAACCTCTGATCCACAGTTTTAATTGTCGGTCAGTACTAGCCGCACATGGCATGTTTGTTGACGGATGGATTAGTAATTTGTGATTATTTGTGTTAATTTATTCAAACAAGTTATATATGCAAAGACTATGACATATACTGATACCTGATTACAGAATACTGTGGCCTGATCGTAAAATCTGTTATCAGAAATGGAGGAATATGTTTATGGAACACTATGACGAATATATTGAAACTTCCAAGGAAGGGTTTAGTGCCCTTGAGAGAGTAATTGCCTATAGCTGTTCTCGCTGCGGTCTGTGTGCAAGCTTGTGTCCCCAAAAATCAATTGAAATGAAAGAGACAGTTCCTACCCTTACAGGTGAATGCAATACGTGCGGGCTGTGCTACCTGGGATGTCCGCGCAGCTTTTTTCCGTTGCGCAGGGTAACAGAACGGTATCTGGAAGCTCCGCAAACGGAACGTGACCTGCGCATAGGTACCTGTGTTGATCATTTTACGTCGCGGTCACTGAATGATAAAATATTTGAAAACGGGGCTACCGGCGGAACCGTAACAGCGCTTATCCATTATCTGCTGGAAAAGAAAATTGTTGATGCTGTATTGCACCTGGAAAGTGAGCATAAGCACTGCTATGTCTGTCATCATGCTCATACGACAGTATCTACCCGGCCTGAAGAAACCTTGCGAGGCTCAAAATCCAAAAATCAGATCACACCAATTTTACAGGACCTGCACACGGTTTCACACTATGGCAGTTTTGCTGTCGTGGGGCTCTCATGCTGTGTGGAAGGACTGCGCAAGCTCCAGATAATAAAAGACGACCCTGAGCTGCGGGAAGCTTTTAAAGGACTTGCCAGGCTGGCTGATAAACTAATTGGCAACTTAAAATTCATTATAGGTGTTAATTGTTTTTCAAGTACAAAGTTTGGTGCGATTGATTCAATATACAAAAAACTGGACATCCGGGAACAGGACGTCATAAAGTATGCTGAGGATACCAAGAAAAGCCTTTATCAGGTATTATATGAGGGCAAGAATTTTTTATGGTTTGTGCAGGACAACATTATGACCAAAAATGGGCAGTTTTTCCGGTTTCAGTATACTGATTATCTTGACGAGACAATATCAATGGGTTGCATGGTATGCCCCAGTTTTATTGTTTGTAGGCAGGCTGATGTCAGTATTGGGGTAACTGCCTCAGAAATCAAATTAAATGAATTCGGCTATAACAGTGTATTTGTCAGAAACAGGGAATTGAAGGCCATTTTAGAGGATATGGTTGCCGAAGGGAAGCTTTTAAGACGGCCAATGTGGGAAAACAAGGGGACGCTGCTGAGAAAATTTATAGAGCGGGTGTTCCCTTCAAAAGATCTTATGAATTTTAGCGGCTATGTGGCAACCGGTACTTGGCAGCCGTCAGAAGATTTGTATAGGCGCTCGGGATCGGTACAAGGGGGGAAAATTATGGGACTCCAACGTCTGTATCTCACGCAGACAGTAAAAAAGAGGATGATGTATGAACCCGCGGTTAAGGCCCTTAAAATGGCCGGGAAACATATAACGGAAATGGTTAATTGATATAATAAATTCACCATTCTTAACCATAAAAAAACAGTCCCTGTGTGTAAAATATATTAAATAAATGCTATAAATAAAATTAAAGAAAAAATTAACATAATTTGCATGACAAAAAATAAGAAATTCTATAATCAAATAGTTTAGCGGACCCGTAAACTGCAAAAATAATCCAAGAATATTGTAAAGGAATTATGGTATCTTTTCGATGACATTCTAAATCGTTATAGTATAAAATAAAAATTTGAAATATTACATTAAGAGGGAGAGTATCATGTGTATGTTACAAAGGATTTCTAAACATCAGATTGTACATAATTCAAGAATTTTGTTTATGGCTTTAGCGGTACTATTTTCCATATCAGCCTGCAGCATCGGGACCTGGTTGCCTAAGGCGCCCGCAGGCAACCAGGAACCGGTGATCACGATTGGGCCGGGGGATGAAATACAAATTAAATTTGCCTATGCAGAACAGTTTAATGATGAGCCACAAAGAGTGAGGCAGGATGGCATGATTCAGTTACTGCTTATTGGTGATGTAATGGCCCAGGGCAAAACACCTGCTGAGCTTAAAGAAGAACTTGAGAAATTATATGCTGCCCAGCTCAAACATCCTGAATTGGCTGTAGTTGTGCGTTACAGTCCCGTATATGTTACCGGCGAAGTTGAGGCCCCAGGCCAGATGATAGAATACTACAGCAGATTAACGGCGTTGGAAGCGATTATGCATGCCGGTGGTTTTAACATTGAACTTGCCAAACCCGAAAACGTTGTAGTCATACGGCATACTCAGGGTAAACGTTACAGTTATAAACTGGACCTTGAAAAATCACTTAAGAAAAAAAGTTCAACACCTTTCTATCTGCAGCCCCGCGATATAGTGTTTGTCCCCAGAACAACTATAGTAAATGTTGATGTATGGGTTGATCAGCACATACGCAGGCTTATACCTATCGGTGTTGGCGGAGGCTTCAGTTTTGGGAGTTAAAAGTTTCAACATGAATAGTAATCTTACCGGTAAGGCATAAATTTCGGAGAAAAAAATGGATGAAATGATGCTGGAAAGCATTGAAAATGAAAACCAGGAATGGTCTTTAAGAGATGCTTATTTCATCTTTTTTCGTCATAAATATTTAATTTGTATTATTTTTTTATCATCCATTGTGCTGGCTTTTCTGTTAACATTTTTTTTAACAAAGCAATTCTATCAATCTGAAGCCAAGTTGTTGGTGAGAATCGGCCGTGAAGCTATCCCTGATCCGACTGCAACGGTAGGAGATGTAAGTGCCGGCCGCGTGACCATAAGAGAACAGATATATTCAGCAATTGAAATAATTAAAAGTCGCGATATTGCTGAAAATGTTGTTGACACCTTCGGCGTTGAAGCATTAGCTCCGGCACCCAATGAGAATTATGAAGAAAACAGGAATTTTGCAGGAATTATATTTGATAAAATATCCACTATGTTTGTATCTGCAAGAGATGCACTAAAGAATATTTTTAATATACCTGAAATTTCGGAAGAAGAAAAGCAGAAGCGGAAGCGTGACAGTATTGTTATGGGTATGATGGAAAGCCTGGAAGTAAATGCCATAAGTAATAGTAACATTATTGCCATTTCATACAAGGCGCTTGAACCACAATTGGCCCATGACGTGCTTAATAAGATTATCAATGTGTATCTTGAAAAGCATATCAGCATCCACTTCAGTGACAGTTCGTATCAGTTTTTTGACAAACAGACCAAAGAATTGCGCTCTGAGTTGGAACAAACCGAGCAAATGCTTAGTGATTTTAAGAAAACGACTGGTATTGCCTCAATTATTGAACAGCGCAATATTCTGCTGGAGCGTATTGAAAGAGGAAAGGATGAATTAAAAAGGATAGAATCAGAGCTTGCGGCCTCAAATGCAAAAGTTAAAATCCTTAATGAAAAAATTGCAAGCCTGCCGAAACTGGCTTCTGATAATCAAATAACACCTTTTGCCGAGGCAAGCTATGAGCAAATTCAGACTCGATTATACGAATTGCGACTAAAAGAACAAGAACTGCTTTCTACTTTTACAGAAGAGAGCATACCTATTATAGAAATCCGCAGACAGATAAAAGAGGTAGAGTCGCAATTTATCAATACTGAACGAGGACCACAAGTTGCTCAAATTCCGGGTGACATCAGGAATCAACTACAACTGGAATTAATGACGGAGGAAAGCTATATATCGTCACTAACCGCAAAGGCGAAGGTATTGAAAAAGCAGTTGCCGGAAGCACAGGCCGAACTAAGCAAACTAATTAAAAATGAAATTGATTTGGGAAAGCTGGAAAGAAATAAAGAAATCCAGGAGTCAAATTTTCATAAATACAACCAGAGTCTTGAACAGACACGTATAGATAGGGCTTTGAAGATTGAAAAGATATCAAATATAAGTATTGCACAGCCTGCTACGTATCCTGTTAAACCCGAGAAATCAAAGAAAAAAATAATTTTAGCTTTAGGTATAATCGTAGGGATCTGTGGGGGGATAGGGTTGGCATTTCTTCTTGAGAATCTGGATCATACCTTCAAAAAGCCCGAGGATTCCAAGAAAAAAATTGATCTACCCGCATTAATGTCCATACCTAATTATGGTACTAGTTTAGATTTAATGCCTGATACCGGCAGCGTAAAGAATTTAATAAAGATTCCGCAGCAGAAAGGCAAAGACAGAAAAAATATATCTACCAAGGATTTAAGCGGGGATGTGCAGCGATGTTTTGAAATCCTTTTACATAGAGTAATATTCTCAGAGAAAAAATACTCTTCTGTTCCGCATATTTTTGCTATTACGAGCTGCAGAAAAGGTGAGGGCGTAACTACAGTAGCAGCTAATTTTGCTGTGAACCTGGCTCGCATCGGGAAGGGCAGGGTACTGCTTGTCGACATGAACATACTTAAATTTGACGGTAGTGATTCATCTGAGGGACTTTTTCCCAATTTAGGTAATATGATTGCCGTACGCAAAGGTGAGTCCGCAACCAATCTGCCATCACGAGTGGATACGCTTTATATGATGAATTACTCTAAAAATAACAGATCAACTGATTTGGAAGATCTGCAGGACATATGGAAAAAAGAATATGAATTTGTGGTCATGGATATACCCTCAGTGTTTGATGATACACGCGTTGCTACATTGTCAAAAATAGCTGATGAGGTTATCTTAGTTGTGGAAGCAGAGCGGGAGCGCTGGGAGGTAGTGCGCAGTGCCAAAAGCATTTTGGTAGAAGCAAATGCAAATTTAGTTGGAATTATTCTTAACAAAAGAAATTTTTATATTCCAAATTGGCTTTATAAGACGTTATAGGTAAAAGGTTAATATAAAGGGAGCATTGGATTAACGGAGTGCTTTTTTTAGATTAACTGATTTTTGATCTCTGCACTCTGTTACTCAAAAGCATAGAGCGTAACAGCCTGGGGCTTATAACAACTCAGCCGCCGGACAACTGTGTAAATTTTCTATTTAACTTAACTATCAGATAAGTGAAAACTGTCTATTCTACAGAAGAATTCAAAAAAGCACTTGAAAATGAACGTTCACGCTCTGATAGAAAGGGTACGGAATTATCAATCGTAGCCTTTAAAATAAATAAACATAAAGACTCTGAAACGATTATTGATCATCTGAGGCATGTCCTGTGCTCAAGGACGCGCTTTTATGATGAAATTGGCTACATCAGTGATCAGCGCTTTGGTGTAATGTTGCCTGATACTCCTTATACAGGAGCAAAGAAATTTGCCGATGATGTATGTAAACTTATTCTCCCAGAGGTATGCTTACCCAACTATTCAATCACAACATACCCTACGCAATGGTTGCAGCATGAAAAAACAGATCCGAAAAACCGAACCCTTTCCCGTTCAATTTATTTACAGAACAGTGGTGGTACATATAGTCCGTTAAAACATTTAGGACCTGTATTACCGAAGCGGATAAGTGTATGGAAGAGAATTATGGATATTGTTATTGCTTCTGTCGGGTTAATACTTATTTCTCCCTTGTTTCTACTCATTGCGGCTTTTATCAAGATTGTTTCCCCTGGACCGGTTTTTTATAAGCAAAAAAGGATTGGATATCTTGGTGAGACATTCAAATGTTTAAAATTTAGAACCATGAAGATTGATTCAAGCATCTCTTGTCATCAGCAGCACATAAGCGAAATAATTAACCGAAATAGTCCTTTGACAAAATTAGATAAAAATGACCCTCGCATTATTCCACTTGGAGAATTTATGCGAAAGATAGGTCTGGATGAACTGCCGCAACTGATTAATGTTTTTATCGGTAAAATGAGTATCATAGGCCCAAGACCCTGTATACCTTATGAAAGCCGGAATTTTGACATATGGCAGCACAAACGCTTTGATATCCTGCCAGGAATTACCGGCCTGTGGCAGGTAAATGGAAAGAACCGCACAACATTTAACGATATGATTAGATACGATATTACATACGCTCAACAAAGGTCATTTTGGCTTGATATTACAATACTTTTTAAAACTATACCGGCTATCATAAGACAGTTTCGGTATTAACAAGAAAGGGAGAAAATGCAAAAATTCACAATTGGAGTAGTGGGAGCAGGGTATTGGGGTCCGAATATAATAAGAAATTTTAATGCCCTGCCTGATGTTACCGTAAAAACAGTTTGTGATCAGGACAGCGAGCGGTTGGGTTATATCAGGGAGCTGTACCGGGGGATAGAAACGACCCAGCATTATGATGAGATACTTAATGATAAGCGGGTAGATGCCATTGCAATAGCAACACCGGTTTACACACATTATGAACTGGCAAAAAAAAGTTTGCTTGCGGGCAAGCACACTTTTATAGAGAAACCTATGGCATCTTCAGTAGCGCAATGCCGGGAGCTCAATGAGATAGCCCGACAGAACCAATTAACTTTGATGATAGGCCATACCTTCATTTATAATTCTGCTGTGAGGAAAATCAGGGAAATTATTACATCAGGAGAAATCGGAGATCTGTTATATATCAGTTCACGACGATTAAACCTGGGCTTGTTTCAAAAAGATATAAATGTAGTATGGGATCTGGCGCCCCATGATATTTCTATTATTCTCTACATACTGGAACAAGCACCGCTGTCGGTAAACTGCTTGGGCCGTGCACATGTCACCGACGGAATAGAAGATGTAACCTACCTTACGTTGAACTTTCCCAATGGGAAGTTCGCCTCAATACACAGCAGCTGGCTCGACCCCTACAAGATAAGGGAGATGAAGTTTGTGGGCACCAAGAAGATGGTAGTCTATGATGATGTGGAGCCGCTGGAGAAAATTAAGATATATGATAAGCGTGTTGAAAAGCCGCCACATTATGATACATTTGCAGAGTTTCAATATTCATACCATTATGGTGATATGATGGCGCCGTACGTTAAGCAGGTTGAGCCGCTTAAAATTGAGTGCCAGCATTTTGTGGATTGCAGCAGAAATATGACCAAGCCGGATTCATCCGGAGTTGAGGGCCAACAGGTTGTTCAAATTCTGGAAGCATCTTCTTTGTCACTGAAAAAGTCCGGTACTACCGTTACTATTAATGAAGACATGTAGCCGTGATGATCAATATTCTTTAAGAGGGTTACATACTAAAGCAAGTTACAGGATAGATAACTGACAGGGTGGTGTTTTTCATTGGTGAGAGAGCAACTGTCGGTACATGCAGCAGAACTGACACAGGAAGCAACTGACCATTCAATCGTGGCAGACAATCCGACAAAAGGTATAGGCACAGCAAAAGACTAACTAATTCTTAATACAGTTGTTGATAATATCAACAAAATGCTGTTTCTGCAGTTCCCATCGGTAGCGTTGATAGACATCAATTCCGCGCTTTACAATATTTTCACGACCTGCCTGATCTTGAAAGACATTAAAAATTGTGGCAGCCAAATTTTGGGCATTATCCGGATTAAAGTAAAAGATTGAATTTTCATCAAAATAATCCAGAATTCCCTGTGTGTGCGGTACAATCACCGGTTTGGCCATAGAAAGATATTCAAAAATTCTGGTTGGCAGATTCAATTCGGTAAACACCGTTTTTTTGTTGGGGATAATACCGACATCAATCGTCTGAATGGCTGCAGCAATGCGTTCAAGTGAAACATGCCCGTGATAAAAAACAATGTCCTGCAGCCCCAGATCAGCTGTCATTTTGAGAAATCTGTCAGTAAAATCACCTTCACCATAAACATGAAACTTCAAACCGGATATTTTGTTCTGCAGGAGCTTGAGAGCACCGAGGGCAACTTCAAGGCCATGGCGCTCAACGATCGTGCCGTGATACATGAGATTAAAAGCATTATCATGCGACGGCTGATAAGATTTTGCAGCAGTAGTTTTATTAGTGAAGACTGTTTCTTGGGGCGAATTCATTACAATATGAATTTTATCTTGCGGGCAACCGCGTGCAATAAAAAGTTTTTGAAATGACAGGTTCGGGGTAAGCACACAATCAGCAAACCAGATACTGAATCGTTCCAGCAGAATCAGTGTTCTAATCATAGGATGTGAATACTCAATCTTAAACTTTGTAACATAGACCTCCGGCATCGGGTCATGAAGATCAAGAACAACTTTAGCACTCATCAGCTTGGGCAACAGACCGGACAAGACAAGGATATCAGGCATATTATGTATATGAATAATGTGGTAGTGTTTTTTTATATGCAGTAAAGTAAGCTTAAAAAATGCAATTAGAATAAAAAGGAGGTATTGTAAAATATAATGGCGTTTTGATGTTCTGGTGCGCCGGAGGGGCTGACGGTACACAGAAACTCCATTGACAATTTCATGAGGTGTTTCGTTTTGATCTTTGAGACAGATAATATCAACAGCAAAACCTTGCTGGATCAGTGCTTCAGCTTCACGACGAGGCCGAGGGTCAGAAGGGTAATAAGAAAAAACAACCATCGCTACTTTTTTCACGCGCAGATACCCTTTCTTACGGTAAGTATCATAAAATTAATGAAAAGAGCGCAGCCAAACTTCAAACGCGACGAGACTAAACAAAATTTTATGGTTATCATGACGGCCGCTTTTATGGTTGCTCAGCAGGTGTGCAACAGCATCCGGTATAAGATAGTTAAACATTAAAGAATTTTTATCAAGTAAAATATTATCAGATCTTTTAGCAAGTGATTCCCTGAACCAATCATCAACTACGTTAACTGCAAAACCGACTTTTTTCCTTTGGAGAATTTTTTTGGGCAGATATTCTTGACAAACCTTGCGATGCAGCCATTTGCGATTGCCGTTATGGATTTTAAATGATGCCGAAAGTCGTTCTACGTACTCAACTATTTCCTGGTCCAGATACGGTACTCTGACTTCAAGGCCGTGAGCCATTGAAAGTTTGTCGGCATACATTAAAAGTTCATCAGGAAGCGATGACCTGATTTCCAGGAAATTAAGGCCGCCCAGTTCATCGGTCTTGCTAAGCAGTGGTTCAAGGTCCTGCCAAAAATCTAAAACCCTGTCTCCTGAACAAGGAGGTATCAAGCCATCCTGAAAAAGGTTGTCAATCACTGCACCGGGCACTATAGAAAATACCTGCTGGTAACGATGCATACGGCCAGGCACATTCAGTGAATATAATCCCCGCTTTACAAACTCGGCCCGGGGCAGTAGACTCAGCACGCTATTGAGCGTACTGTGTAACCAGGCAGGCAACTGCCGCCAGCAAGCACCATAGTGGACGCCCAGATGGCGGATATACCCCCCGAAAAGCTCATCAGGCCCCTGTCCCATCAGGGCAACTTTTACATGCTGACGGGCGCATTCTGAAACATGATACATGGGTACAATTGATGATGAGGCTACCGGCTCTTCAAGATGAGCAATTATTTTAGGCAGCGACTCTTCAAATGTTTCATGGTTGAGTTTTATGGGAATATGGTGTGCTTGAAGAATTTTGGCAGTTTCAGCGGCCTGGGACAGTTCGTCTTCCCTAAAAGCTTTTCCATAGCCCACCGTAAAGGTTTTCCAGGACGAGCCGTTCCGGTTCATCAATGCCAGAAGCAATCCTGAATCAAGTCCGCCGCTCAGAAATAGCCCCAGCGGTACATCACTGATAAGCTGGCGTTTGACAGCACGTTGATACAAATCCAGAAGATCACCTTGTGCCTGTTTTGCAGAGGGCATGGGATCAAACGGAACCGGTTTAAAATTCCACCATCGTTTAAAACGGACAGAGCCCTTTTCAGCAATCAGGCAGGTCCCGGGAGCAAGCTTTTTAATGCCTTTAAATATTGTGAGCGGTGATGGAGTATAGCGATAGCGGAGGAAGAGATTGAGGGCCACTGTATCAACCTCCGGTATGGTCTCATCACCAGCACGCAAAGCGCGTATCTCTGAGCCGAAAACAAGCCGGCCTGCATTGATTTTATAATATACCAGCTTTATACCCATGCGGTCACGTGCAATTACCAGTCGTTTGCGTTGTTCATCCCATATGGCAAATCCGAACATGCCGTTGAGATGATCAAGCACCTCAAGACCCCATTGTTTGTAGCCGTGAATGATAACCTCAGTATCAGATTTTGTCTGAAATACATGGCCGTGCTGTTCAAGCTCTTTTTTCAGCTCTGGAAAATTATAAATCTCACCATTAAAGACGACCCATACAGATTGTTCCTGATCGGACATGGGCTGGTGGCCGCCTGCAAGGTCGATGATTGAAAGACGCCGAAAACCAAGACCAAGGGGCCCGGATATATGCATCCCATGATCATCCGGACCGCGGTGAATCATGGTAGCGGTCATCCTCTTTATAGTTTCCGACTCTACAGGAATGTTTTCTTTAAAATTGAACTGACCGCAGATACCGCACATGTACTTTTTACCTTATGTAAACTATTATTTTTTTTTCAGCCTATATTGATCTTCACCTGAAAGCAGTCCCACCAGCCTTTGCATTTGCTCTTTTCTCAAAAAACGGATCATATCATCAGGGACTGTCCGAGGATATCGTCGCACATGTGACCACCAGAATCCAAAAAACATGCAGATACTGCCGATAATATAAGGTTTTTGCAAAACCTGGTTCAGGCAGCGCATGAACTGAAAAAATGGATGATACCCGAGCAGATGAAACATGATGCCCTGGCGAAAACGGGCACGGCAAATGTGTTCACTGGTTGTAGCAACACGCCGGTGGTGTAAAACTTTGTATGCGGGCAGCGTTTCAACTTCCCAGCCGTGCATACGGACCATAATTTCAGCTGCTGCATCAATACCACCATAGGGAAGTTCTATATAGCCGCCGATTTTTTCAAAGCATTCTCGCCTGAACAGCTGTATCGCACCGGCACAGCTGTTCCTGCTTATGTTTTGACTAACATATTCTCCATTTATAAGTTCTTGAATAATGCCGCCTGTAAGACCAAGTCTGGGATTGCGGTCAAACTCTTTTAAAATAGATTCATAGTAACCTGGGTCAAACGATACATCTGCGTCCAGGTTACCGATAAATGAATAGTGAGTTTGGCCGAGATGGGCATAACCTGCATTAAACGCTTTGACTTTTGAACCGAAGTTACGCTTATGGTCACTTGATGCAGTTACAAGCTCAATAAATGAATATTTATCTGCATACGTGCCGGCAATTTCATCAGTGCGGTCCGTAGAACCATCACTGACAATTATCCATTTTTCAGGCAGGACGGTTTGGGATATGACAGACTGTATCGTTTTTTCAATATATTCTTCCTCGTTACGAGCAGGAGTTATAAGTACATAACCGGCTGCAGACATGAGTATCCTATAAAACTTTTTTTAGTCTTTTTTATCGGTACTAATTGTAAAAAAGTTATTATAAAACCATGATAAATGCAATAAATATGGACATTTTTTAAGATTAAGCAGTTCAGGAAGAAGAGGAGGGATAATTAAAAATGATTAAGGACTAGCCCGCATTATTCATGATTATTAGCGGCCAGCCTGCGGCATCGGGCTGCGTGCTTCAGGCTATGTGCTCGCTCTGTGGAACGACTATTATTATTCAGGCTGAGGCTCGCACTGCCCTTGCTGCCCAAACAGGTGCGAGCCCAACCTCCGACTCCACAGTTTTAATTGTCGGTTAGTACGAGAAGAGTCGGGGATTATTATTAGGTTATTGGTAATCAGTAACCGGCAGTCAGTAAAAATATCTAAAACCGATAACCTGTGACCTATTACGGTCATTTACCTATCAGCTATTTAAATAGTTTACCCAGACTCTCGGTTGCAGCTCTATGTCAATGCCAAGTGCTTTTTCGCGTTAGTAAATCAATCTTGGCGTAGCACTTACTGACCCCCCATGCATGGTCGAGGTGCCGTTAAGGTCTACGTCTTCAAGCATATACAGGTAGGTCTTCCTGTTTTGTACATTTTTATCAACAAACTCGTATGCTGCACCAAAGGTGGCTGTGCCCTCAGCAGGAATTAATTCATCATTTATCCTGGTGTATTGCCCGTCATCTGCCTCAGCACGATAGAGGTTAAAACCGGCATTGTCTATTTCAGATGCGGTTATCCATTCTATAATTACTGTGCCTGATTGCGGTGCAGCAGTAAACGAGGAGAGTTCAATCAGTGTAGGAGTCTGCCGTTCATAAGCACCCATATCATAATAGGGAAGGGTTCCGCCTCCTGTGTTAGGCATATTGGGGTCATCATACCTGTGGCTGCCTTCAATATCTGTTGTAGGTGCATTGTCACTGGTTCCTGAATCAATACAAGGGGAAGCATCCTGCAGACGATAGTTTTCATTGGAGGGCTCAACAAAGAGGGGGTCCTGTCGGATATTGCCGTTGCTGCCGGCAAAACCGTCCTGATCAATGTTGCAATAGGTAGCAGTTATAGCAGAAGGAGGGTAATATTGAATCTGCGGTCCATCTGATGCAGTATTGCCCCAAAGAATGCAATTTGTGATAGTGGCATTGTCTGCACTTATGTATATGCCACCCCCTTCAACTGCGTCATTATTTGCGAAAGTGCAATTGGTAACAATATTGAGTGCTGTTTCAGTGCAAACAGGTGAAATGCTCGGGTCACCTAAACATATACCGCCACCAATATAGCCACTGTTGTTGGAAAAAACAGAATTGGTGATGATATTACTGGAACATTTGTATGTGCAAATTCCACCACCATAGTTTGCGGAATTGCCAGAGAAAAAACAGTTGGTAACAAAAAGAGTCCCATATAAGTTGCCGATTCCGGCACCACTGTAATCTACAATATTACTTAATATTTGTGAATCTTCGATTGAGGTTATGCCGCTTTGAATACAAACCGCACCACCCCAATCTCGAAAAGCAAGATTGTCAGAAAAAAAGCAATCGGTTATATTAACGGAGGCATTATTAATATAGATTCCCCCACCATCTCCAGTAGTATCGCTACCAGCCGAATTATCAAGAAAGGTGCTGTTATTAATATCAATCGTCCCGCTGTTAATGTACACTGCTCCACCCCTTCCATCAATATAGTTAAATTCATCACCGCCATGGTTGTTTATAAAAGTACATTCGTCTATTTGTAATATACTCCCATCAAAGAAAAGCCCCCCACCGAATCCTTCATATTGAGGATGAGGAAAATGACGACCTTTAGCGATGTTTGAAGAAAAAATACAGTCAATAATTACAAGGGAAGTGCTAGAGTATATTCCACCGCCGGAACTCGGTGAGGTCGCCGTGTCATCAGCATAACCGTTTTTGATAGTGAGTCCATCAAGCGTTGCGTTGTCTGTAATGTAAAAACAGCGGACTGAGTTTTGTCCATCAACGGTTGTTGCATTATTATCCGGATCCCGCTGTTCACGCATTGTTTCAGTACCGTCAAAGCCCCCATAGATATAAACCGATATGTCTACATCTATTTGCGCGGTTAAGGCAAACGTGCCAGAAACCCATATTTCATCCTCGGCAGCAGCA
>JANQFE010000107.1 GCA_028278025.1 Thermodesulfobacteriota bacterium
TTACCAGAACGCCGCTTCCTTGTACTATCGGGGTGTACGGACAATTCCCCGAGCGGGACTTTAACCCGCCAGATAAACAGTTGTTACTGCGAACGGACACTTCCCATAATAATATTGACCTACAATATTTTTAGAACAGCCCCTTCAGGGACTTCTTTTTGGCATGCTCAAGCCGGTTGAGGGCATTGACATATGCCAGAGCACTGGCCATGATGATATCAACATGAGCGCCCTGCCCTACAACCACGGTACCACCTTCCTCCAGACGCACGGTTACTTCACCCTGGGCATCTGTTCCGCCGGTTATGGAATTGACGATATATTTGAGGAGTTTGCTTTTGGTTTTTGTGATCTGAGCAATTGCCTTAAATGCGGCATCCACAGGGCCGTCTCCGAAGGCAGCTTCCTTTATTACCTTACCGTCTATCTCCATTTCAACCGTCGCAGCAGGCATGGCAATACTGCCGCTGGAAACATTCATGTGGAGAAATTTGTATATATCGGGTGCCCTGAGCACTTCTTCAGCAATAATCGCTTCAATATCCTCGTCAAACACTTCTTTCTTCTTGTCAGCCAAATCCTTAAAGCTTTGAAATGCTTTTTTCAGTTCATCACTGCTCAGATTAAAACCGAGTTCTTCAACCCGTTTCCTGAAAGCATGACTACCCGAGTGCTTACCGATAACGAGGCTGCTCTGGGTCATGCCGACCGATTCCGGGGTCATGATCTCATAGGTAATCTTTTCCTTTAATAGTCCATCTTGATGAATACCGGATTCATGGGCAAAAGCATTCGCGCCTACAACCGCCTTGTTAGGCTGTACCTGAACCCCTGTTATTGAAGTTATCAACCTGCTTGAGGGAAATATTTTTTCCGAAGCAATCCCGGTATCCACTGCAAAAAGGTCCTTGCGTGTACGCAGGATCATCACAATTTCCTCAAGCGATGCATTGCCGGCACGCTCCCCTATGCCGTTGAGTGTACACTCCACCTGGCGCGCACCGTTTATAATCGCAGCAAGAGAATTTGCAACTGCCAAACCAAGGTCATTATGGCAATGAACGCTGATTGTTGCATCTGTTATGTTGGGGACATGCTCAGTTATATAGCTTATCAGCTCACCAAATTCACCGGGCACGGCATATCCCACGGTGTCCGGGATATTAACTGTCGTAGCTCCGGCATCTATTGCCTCGGCTAGCACACGGCACAGGTAATCCCGGTCGCTGCGGGTTGCATCCATTGTCGAGAACTCCACATCAGGTGTATATTTTTTAGCTCGCTTAACCGACCTAACCGCAATTTTCAATACCTCATCCCTGGTTTTACGCAACTGGTATTTAAGATGTATATCTGATGTAGAAATAAAGGTATGAATCCGGGGCTTTTTAGCTTTTTTGATCGCTTCCCAGGCACGGTCAATATCCATATTATTTGCCCGGGCCAGACCTGCTATCTGACTTTTTTTAATTGTTTTTGCAATGAGATTTACTGCATCAAAATCCCCCTGGGATGCAATCGGAAAGCCCGCCTCAATAATATCCACACCCAAAATCTCAAGCTGCCGCGCGACCCGCAGCTTTTCCTGGATATTCATTGTATTACCGGGGGACTGCTCACCGTCCCGCAGGGTGGTATCAAATATCTTAACCTGTTCAAATATCTTCTTTTTTCTACCCATCGCTATCCTCGAGATGCATAACTTGTTTTTCTTTGGTTTTCTTTTTTTTCACGTGATACATAACATAGCCTACCGGTCCCGAAACAATATATATAACCCCAATGGTAAAAAGCATAATCTGCGGTTCAGAAGCCAGAATGCATATTAAAAGGATTACCACAAAAACTGCACTAAAGGGCTTCCTGCTTTTCAGGTCCAGGTCCTTAAAACTTCTGTAGCGAATTGAGCTCACCATTAAAACGGCCAGCACATAAATGGTCAGCAGAAGAAAGATACTCAAGAGTTTTTTATCAACTATATTAAAATGGTAGCAAAAAATCAGCGTGGCGGCAACCATACTGGCCGCTACAGGTATAGGCAGACCCTGAAAAAATTTGCTTTTAAATATATTTTCAACTGTATTAAACCGGGCAAGTCGTATCGCTCCACAGGCCACAAAGAGAAAAGCTGCAAGCCACCCCCAGCGACCATACTGAAATAATACCACGCCGTATGCTAAAACAGCCGGTGCAACGCCAAAGGCAACAAGGTCACAAAGGGAATCATACTCCATGCCGAACTTGGTTGTCGTTTTAGTCATTCTGGCTATCCTGCCATCAAGGCCGTCAAACAGTGCTGCTATAATAATTGCCCAGGCAGCTCGTAGAATGTTACCCTGCATTGTTGAAACAATGGAAAAAAACCCGCAGAGCAGACTCAGAGAAGTTAACAAATTGGGCAGTATATAAACCCCTTTCCGCAGGTTTTTGATTCTGGGGCCTTTTCTTCTGTAGTGTTTTTTAGATGTGTATTGATTCATAACAGACTCACGGTAAATTACTGCTTATCTGCACACCTCGGTCTTTCCCGCGGCAGGGTTGCTTTGCCTGTTCGTACAATCTCTTTTATCCCAATAGGTCGGAAAAGATCAACAATAGCATTTATTTTATCCTCATCACCGGTAACTTCAACAGTATAATGGTTACGGCTCACATCAACAATCTTACCTCTAAAAATATCAGCAATATTTAACACCTCAGAGCGTTTATGCTCATCTACAGTAACTTTTATAAGAGCAAGTTCACGATCGATATAGTTATAATGCCCGCTTTCAAAATCAATAACTTTGATTACATCTATAAGTTTGTTGAGCTGTTTGGTAATCTGCTCTATAATGGGATCTTCTGCGTTGCTGACATAGGTGACTATTGTCATCTGGGACACTGTGGGATCAAGTGTTTCATTCACTGAAAGACTTGCAATATTAAATCCCCTGCCACTGAACAGACCGGCAATGCGGGCAAGCACTCCCGGTTTGTTATCGGTTAATAGTGAAATGGTATGACGCATAACACGTTCCTCTGTTAATTATAGGAGTATCATATCACTGATTGATTTTCCCGACGGAACCATCGGGTACACACATTCTTCCGGTTCCACAATAAATTCCATAATAACAGGTTTTTTAATTGCAAGTGCTTTTTTGATAACACGTTCTACATCATCCGGCGTAGTGGCACGCAGTCCCGCGGCACCATAGGCTTCAGCAAGCTTTACAAAATCAGGATGGGCCTCAAAAGTGGAATGTGAATAGCATTTGTCATAAAAAAGCTGCTGCCACTGTCTGACCATACCAAGACAATGGTTGTTGAGTATAGCAATTTTTACGGGCAGATTATACTGAACAGCTGTTGCCAGCTCCTGTATATTCATCTGTATGCTGCCGTCCCCGGCGATATCTATCACAGTCTGCTTGGGGGCTGCAACCTGAGCTCCTATGGCAGCAGGAAAACCATATCCCATTGTTCCCAAACCACCGGATGTCAGTAACTTTCGGGGCTTATCGAATCTGAAATACTGAGCAGTCCACATCTGGTTCTGGCCTACTTCTGTGGAAATTATACAGTTGCCTTTGGTGCACTCATAGAGCTTCTCAATGACAAATTGGGGTTTAATAACATCCTTCATTTGATATGCCAGGGAATGCTTTGCTTTCCACTGAGCAATAGTATCAAGCCACGGTTTGACCTGCTGTTTTTTTGTCCGCTTCGTGCCGATAGTTTGAAGCACATCTTTCAGAATCTCTTTGGCATCTCCCACAATAGGAATATCAACTTTAATGTTCTTACTGATAGATGTCGGATCAATATCCATATGAATTATTTTTGCCGAGCTTGCAAAAGTATTCAGGTCGCCGGTTACCCGGTCATCAAAGCGTGCCCCGATGGCAATCAAAAGATCACAATTGGTAACAGCCATATTGGCTCTATAGGTTCCATGCATACCAAGCATACCGAGCGACAGCTCATCCGTACCGGGGAAACAGCCCAGCCCCATAAGCGTCATTGTTACAGGTATCTGCAGTTTTTTTGCAAACTTGTGCAGCTCTGTTGAAGCATTAGCCAACACAACCCCGCCGCCGGCGTAAATAACCGGCCTTTTTGATTTTAAAATTTCATCAACTGCTCTGCTTATTTGTCGTCGGTTTCCTTTATACGTAGGTTTATATCCCTTAATACTTATGCTTTCAGGAAAAGCGAATTCTTTTGTCTGATTCACAATGTTTTTGGGTAAATCAACAAGCACCGGACCGGGACGGCCTGAACGTGCAATATAAAAGGCTTCCTTGATTACACGTGGCAACTCCTGCAATGACCGTACTAAGTAGTTATGTTTCGTACATGGACGAGTAATACCCACAATATCAGCTTCCTGAAATGCATCATTGCCGATAAGCATAGTCGGAACCTGGCCGGTAAGAACAACCAGCGGAATTGAATCCATATAGGCTGTAGCGATGCCTGTAACTGTGTTGGTCGCTCCGGGGCCTGATGTGACGAGACAGACACCAACATCTCCGGTAGTACGAGCATATCCGTCTGCCGCATGAACGGCACCCTGTTCATGACGCACTAATATATGGGTAATATCCGACTCATGTAAAGCATTATACACATCAAGCACGGATCCGCCGGGGTACCCAAAAATGACTTTTACTTTTTCCTTTTGCAAACATTCTAATAAAATTTGTGCACCTTGAATTTGCATATCTTTCACCTAATGTAACAGGCTATGTGTGGCCTCTCATGCATATCAGCATATTGCATGCAATCTGTTAGCGTAAATATAATTGCAGGACTATTTTTCAGATTCCTTGTTTCTGTATTTGGATAAAATTTGTTCTATTTTATCTCTGCCCTTGAGTTTTAATTTTTTTATTTTTTTTTGTTCCATTTCATCTTCGGGCGAGAGATAAGCTCTCCGGTTGAACTCCTCCAAAATCTCCTCAAATCTTTTATGTTCTGCAACGTACAGCCGGAGTTCATCATCAAGGGGGCTGTACTGCTCTATAAGTTTAAGGTCTTTTTCTTCCATAGATTGTCACCGTGTTTAAAAAATTTCAAGTCAAATAATTATCCCAACACATAAGATTGAAAAAAACTATGTAAGCATCATCAAAATTTTTCTTCAGGGAACTTCGTCCGAGCGGGCGAAGTTTTCATAGAACCAACAAGTGCCAGAGAGTTTATAGCTATGACATGTTTATCATATAGTTTTATGTTTTAGCAACTTTTACGTGCATGCTTTATTTTACGGGGTTAAAACTGCCTTTGCAAATATCTGCATTTAGTTCTGCATCCGGTGGTCTTATATAGAGAGGAGCAATTTCTTCAATTTTATTTTTCCCCTGCTGCAGATACTGCTTACGGGCAATATATGCAAGTGATGATGCTCGTGGCACAAGGCAGCTGCCGGAACCGATCAGATGCTGTTTGGTTGTATTTTCAATGTGGTCACGATATGCATATGCACCATCACCAATAAATAATACCTTTTCCGGTATCTGTTCAAGCCACAGCGCTGGTTCAATAACCGTTTCGCCGATTATTTTTTCCAGCACCCCCCCTGCAGAACATCTGTAAAGACAAGTATATACCTGATGTCTGCGGGCTCCTATCATTGGAGCTATATAACCGCAATACAGGGAGGCCTGAGCAGCTAAAACAGCCAATGAAGAAACGCCTATCAGATCTTTTGCAAGTGCCATGGCAAGCCCCTGCGCTGTACTTATACCGACGCGAAGCCCTGTAAAAGAGCCTGGTCCTGTTGCAACAGCAATAAGATCAATCTGTTCGGGTGAAATCAGGGTATGTTCAAACAGGTTATGTATCAACGGCAGAAGATTTTCAGAGTGGTTTTTCTGTCCATGCAGAAGGCTTTCACCTGTTAGTCTTTCCCCAACGAATACGGCAACACTGCAAACATATGTGGCCGTGTCGATAGCTAGAATTGTTAAATCATGCTCTGCCATCTCATTCAGGGATAATGCGTGTTATATCATTATAAAAAACGAACATCATCAGCATTATAAGCAGGGCCAGGCCAAGCTGTTGGGCAATTTCCATCTTGCGCATACTAAGGGGGCTTCCCTTGAGTGCTTCGATACAGAGGAAAAAAATATGCCCCCCGTCCAGTATTGGTATTGGCAGCAGGTTGAGCACCCCCAGATTAACACTGATCATTGCCATGAGTAAGACAAAACTTATTATACTGACCTGCGCAAAATCTCCCGCGAGTTTACCGATGAGAATAGGCCCTCCGATATCTTTTCTTCTTTCAACCGGACTTTTGATAAGCATACTCAATGCTACCACGGTCAGCTTTGACCACTTTACGGTGTCCTGCACACCCTTCCAAAACGCAACTGCAGGGTTGTACCTCATAATCTTGACAGCATCTTCTGCGTCCGACGCCATTATACCGATTTTGTATGTTTGTATTGTCTCGCCAAAAACATCCTTGCCCGAAGTTCGTTGGGGTGTCACCTGTGCAACAATAGTGTGCGTATCCCTGACAACCTGCATTGAGAGTTCAGCACCCTTACTGTTTGTAACAATATCTGAGAGTTCCTCCCAGAGCTCTATCTTTTGTCCATTAATCGAGGTAATAAGGTCTCCCGCCTTAAGACCGGCAGCATATGCGGGAGTATCCTCTATGACTCCACCAATCTTGGCAATAAGCATGGGGGTTCCAATCATGTAAACACAGGTAAAAATGACGACGGCAAATAATATGTTGAACAAAGATCCTGCAACCAGCACGGCAAAACGTTTAGGGATAGTTTGATGGCTCAAGGAAAACGGCCTGTCTTCCTTAGAAACCGGTTCATCAAGAGCCTCCCCCAAGGGTTTTACATATCCACCAAGGGGTATTAGTGAAAGCAAATATTCTGTCTCACCTATCTTTTTGCCAAAAATTTTGGGGCCAAAACCAAGCGAAAACTTCAAAACCCTGACACCAACCAGTTTTGCTACAAGGCAATGACCACATTCATGAACGAAAATCAATATTCCCAAAAGTATAGTTGCCGGTAAAATATAGTGCACTAGAATACTTATACTACTCTCCAATAAAGCAATCATGTCCGGGATACTCCTTTTTGATTCTTAAATATTTTTTTTATAATGTTTTGGGCCTCTTCCCGCGCCCATGCATCAGCCCGCAGGATGCTATCCAGGTCAGGCTCCCTATTATCTGTAAAGTGTTTCATAACTGTTTCTGTTACAACAGGTATAGCAGTAAAAGGTATGTGCTTATCACAGAAAAGGTGCACTGCAACTTCATTGGCTGCATTCATAACCGTTGGCATAAGCTTTCC
The DNA here is from genome assembly GCA_028278025.1 of Thermodesulfobacteriota bacterium. Classification (GTDB taxonomy): domain Bacteria; phylum Desulfobacterota; class WTBG01; order CAIYCZ01; family CAIRTM01; genus JANQFE01. Next base: position 7,320 of record JANQFE010000107.1, read on the forward strand.
GGCCTTAAGGGCTGTATATGCCAGAGTTAAGCTCGGAAAGCGCTTTGTATCCGGTTCGGTAAATTCGAGTTTCTTTAGTTGACCAAAATCAAGCGGCTCAAGGATATGATTGAGACGTTCGGGACATGACAGTGCATATGCAATCGGTCCCTGCATATCAGGCTGTGAAAGCTGAGCAAATACGGTTCCGTCAACAAATTCCACCATTGAGTGAATAATACTCTGGGGATGGATAATAACTTTTATCTTGTCAGGGTGCAGCCCAAACAGCCAGTGTGCTTCTATAATCTCCAGCCCCTTATTCATCAGTGAGGCAGAATCAATGGTCACCTTATTGCCCATCTTCCAGCGGGGATGCTGCAAAGCCTCTTCCGGCGTAACCAGCTCAAGATCTTTTTCAGTATAATGCAGGAAAGGTCCTCCGGATGCGGTGAGAATAATATTCCTGACGCTGTTAATATCACACCCCTGGAGCAGTTGAAAAATCGCACTGTGTTCACTGTCAACGGGGACAATGCTGGCACTGTTTTGACAGGCCTCATGGGTAAGCAATGCTCCCGCCATGACCAGTGCTTCTTTATTTGCCAGAGCAATCTTTTTGCCGGCTCTTACCGCAGAAATAGCTGGCAACAGGCCTGCTGCACCGGAAATTGCAGCAATAACAATATCAGCAGCAGGCAGTCCTGCGACATGATTGAGTCCATCAGAACCGGACACAATCTCTACCGATGCAGTATCACCTATGGCAGCTTTGAGTGTTTCCGCAGCCTGCTCATCAGTGAGACAGGCAATGTGAGGTTTAAATTTTTTTATCTGGCCGGCAAACGCATCAACATTTTTATCTGCAGCCAGGCCGACCACCTCATAGTTTTCGGGATATCGCTCAATAACCTTAAGCGCATTTGTACCTATAGAGCCTGTTGAGCCGAGCAGTGTAATCTTCATATCACTAAAGTAACTATCCCTGTACCGGCAACGTCAGCAAAAGTCAATAGCTCCCCGCTTTGCGGGTGGCTTGAAAATGCCCTAAAAGGGCATTTTTCTAATGCACATCTGTGCAGTTAATTGACTTCTTCATGGATCCCTCGCTAATCGAAGATCCTGCTTTTGCGCAGAAACGATGGTTTTCATGAAGACAATAAACATATCATGCCGAAAGGTTTCCGTAAAATTAGATATAATGGTGTCATACTATTATTGTAACATAGTAAAAAAGAAAAGGGGCTGCGAACAGAAGGCTGTCTATTCTATCAAGCATCCCTCCATGGCCGGGCACGATAAATCCGGAATCCTTGACATCAAACGTTCTTTTCAGCAAGGATTCACTCAAGTCGCCAAACTGGTTCATGAAGTTAATTCCAATGCCCATAATCAGACAGTCTGGTATACTTATGCTTTTTAAAAAAACCATTCTGCACAGCAAGGCTGTCAAGATACCAAAGACAAGGCCCCCCAGCGCACCTTCAACTGTTTTTTGCGGACTTATGCTCCGGCTGAGGGCATGCCTGCCTTGCCATTTGCCGATAATGTATGCACCGGTATCCCCGGCCCAGGTAACGAACAAAAGTAAAAACAGCAGATCAACACCATTTGAAAGGTTTCTTATAAGAATAACATATGAAAATAAAAGTGGAATATATACAATCCCAAAAACCGTGAGGGCTAGCCGCTTACCGGCACCCGTTATGTCAGAATCTAAAGTGATATGATAAAAAAAAAGTATGCATACACTAAACACAAAGCAGCCTGGAACGATAAATGATGCACCACGTGTGCCTGCCCAGGAATAATTCGAGCCGACAAAAACTGCCAGCACGACAAGGCACCCTAGTATTATCCCTGTCCATCTCTTAATGGCAGCTTCACGAGATAGTGCCATATTAAAAAATTCATGGAGTGCTATAGCGGTTACTGTTAATACAACAAGAAGAAAGACCTCTTTTCCAAGAGATGCAATAATAAAGAGTACGACAGGGATTCCAACACAAGCAGTTACAAATCTCCTGAGCATATTATTAATTCCTCTTTGCTTTGTTCAGCCATCAGAGGTCATCGCAGCCACTTCACGTTCGGGGTATAATAAGACAGCCTAAAGTACTAAGGCACTAACTATCCTCGATCAGTATAATAACACAACCTGCCCTGATGAGTGTTCACTAAAACCAGATTGTTAGTTTGACCTGATCTGTTCGTCAGTAAGGCCAAAACGCCTTTTTCTTTTCTGGTAATCATCCAGTGCGTTATATAAATCCTCTTTCTTGAAATCAGGCCACAAAACATCTGTGACATACATTTCAGTATAGGCTATCTGCCATAATAGAAAATTACTCACACGAAGTTCACCGCTTGTCCTGATAAGCAGATCAGGGTCCGGCAGTCCGGCAGTATCCAAATACTGAGACAACATTGTCTCATCAATTGCAGAAGGCTGTACCTGATGTGTTAATATCTTCTGTCCTATTTCTGTAACTGCACGAATTATCTCTCCCCTGCCGCTATAGCTGAGGGCAACATTAAGGACCATACCTTTGTTATCTTTGGTCTTTTCAATGGCTTCATGAACAAGACTCACTACATCTTCCGGCAACCGCTTTAAATCACCAATTGCATTCATTTTTATGTTGTTTTTATGTAGTTCAGCAATTTCAGAACGCAAATATCTCTTGAGCAATGTCATTAAAGCCTTTACTTCACTTCTGGGCCTTTGCCAGTTTTCAGACGAAAAAGCATACAGGCTCAACACCTCAAGGTCTAATTCATGACATGTTCTGACAACTTCGCGAACAACTTCCATGCCTTTTCTGTGCCCCATAATCCGTGCAAGAGATCGTTTCTTTGCCCATCTCCCATTACCGTCCATTATGATGGCAATATGTTTTGGAAGTTTTTCTTTGATTAATTTCTTCTCGTCCATGCTGAACTATTAGATCCTCTTGTCTCGCTCGTGTACTAACATATCAAAGTATCAAAAAAAACCTATTATCTCAAGAGCATTTTAAGTACAATATCTTTAAATTCTTATTGCGGAAAGCACTCTAATTTGTCAGTAGTGCAAGTCTGTTGCCAGAGAAAGCCGTAAGGGGAAGGTACACAAAAAATTGTTTCAGTGACACTGTCGGAAAGGAAACAATGAAGGAAAGTAAAATGTGCCGGACGAATCCGGCACATTTTCTCATTATTCTTCTACAATCGCCTCTGTCGGACACACATCTACACAGGTGCCGCATTCAGTACATTTTTCCTGGTCAATAGCATACGTTTCATCTCCCTCCTGAACCGCTTCAGATGGACATTCTTCTAAGCAAGTACCACATGATACACACTCATCTGTAATTTTATAAGCCATACTATTCACCTCCTTCTACCTGTAAGCATCACTTTAAAATTCCATTATATCTTTTTCTTTCTGATTCATTAACTCATCACACTGCTGGATATATTTATCTGTAATTTTCTGTACCTCATCCTGTGATTTAAAGAATTCATCCTCAGGAAGTTCTTTGTTCGTTTTTAGTGACTTTAATTCATCATTGGTCTTTCTGCGGTGGTTTCTGATCGAAACGCGGGAGGCTTCCCCCATCTTTTTTATTACCTTGACAAGCTCCTTTCTACGTTCTTCTGTCAGTGCCGGAATAGCAACCCTGATAATTTTACCATCATTGTTAGGGGTCAGCCCCAGATCAGCTTTTAAAACGGCCTTCTCAATGTCTTTAATTATATTTGCATCCCATGGCTGTATGGTGATCAGACGCGGTTCAGGAACTGAAATAGTTGCAAGCTGGTTCAGCGGAGTTGGTGTACCATAATAATCAACCCGCACACTATCAAGCAGAGAAACAGATGCCCTTCCTGTGCGCACTTTGCTAAACTCCTTTTTAAGGGCTTCCAGGCTTTTTTCCATTTCGTTTTTCAGTTCTTGTATATATTCTTTTTCCATGCTCTACCCTCGTATTAATGTTCCAACATTTTCTCCTGCAATGCATTTATAAATATTACCGGGTCTATTAAGATCAAAAACTATTATAGGAAGGTGGTTATCCATACAAAGCGTAATGGCGGTCAGGTCCATGACACCAAGTTTCCTGTCCAGCACTTCTTCATAGGTTAAGGTGTTAAAGCGTTTTGCTTTTTTGCTTTTCACCGGGTCCTTATCATATACCCCATCAACCTTGGTCGCTTTAAGAATAACCTCAGCATTTATTTCACTGGCGCGCAAGGCTGCTGCCGTATCTGTGGAAAAAAAGGGATTACCGGTACCTGCGGCAAAAATAACAACCCGTTTTTTTTCCAGGTGACGTATTGCTCTTCTGCGGATATAGGGTTCTGCTATCTGGTGCATCTGCACTGCAGACTGCACCCGTGTCGGTACGCCCTTTTTATCCAGAAAATCCTGCAGGGCCAGACTGTTCATAACCGTGGCAAGCATCCCCATATGGTCGGCAGTACTGCGATCCATGCCTGCTGCACTCTCAGAAAGCCCCCTGAAAATATTGCCCCCGCCGATAACTACGCCTATCTCTGTACCAATAGCATATATGTCTTCTATTTCTTGGGCAATTGTGTTTACGACCCGATGATCAATACCATAGGGTTTTTTCCCTTTAAACACCTCGCCGCTCAGCTTGAGCAGCACTCTGTCATATTTCCTTTTTGCTTTTGCAGGCATAGTTAAGACATAAAAAGTTATGCGCCGTCACCTAATCCAAACCGAGCAAAGCGTGCAATAGCAATATTTTCACCAAACTTTGCAATTGCACTTTTAACATAATCTTCTACAGTCAGTTTATCATCTTTTATGAAGGGCTGATGCAGCAAACATGCTTCTGTATAAAACTTCTTAAGCCGGCCCTCTACTATTTTTTCCACAACCTTTTCAGGCTTTTTTTCATTCAGGGCCTGGGTTGTATATATTTTCCGTTCTTCCTCAATGACATCCTGAGGAACATCATCCTGAGACAAAAATCTGGGATTGGCTGCAGCAATCTGCATAGCAATATCCTTTGCAAATTCTGAAAATCCTTCACCCCGGGCTACAAAATCTGTCTCACAATTTATCTCAACCAGCACGCCCAGTTTATCTCCAGGATGTATATAAGATACTACTTTACCATCCTTGGTAGCACGCCCGGATTTTTTACTGGCCGAGGCAATGCCTTTTTCCCTCAGGTACACGATAGCCTTTTCAATATCGCATCCGGTTTCCTGTAGGGCTTCCCGGCAATCAAGCATGGGGGCACCTGTTTTATCTCTCAAAGCCTTTACAGCCTTAGCATCAACTGCCATGATTTACATACCTCCCTTTCCAGAGTTACTCTGATACTTCTTCTGCAATTTCCTGACCTTCTTCAACAGCCATCTCCTGAATAATTTCTTGTCGCCTTTGTTGGCCCTCAAGACAGGCATCTGCAACCTTTGAGCTGAAAAGTTTAATTGCCCTGATGGCATCATCATTTCCGGGAATCAGATAATCTATGCCATCCGGTTCAGAATTTGTATCAACAAGTGCCACAATGGGTATGTCCAGTTTCCTGCCTTCAGCAAGGGCTATTTTTTCCTTTTTGGGATCCACAATGAAAATCACTCCTGGAAGCTCCTCCATATCTCTTATGCCTTCAAACACAAAGTTGAGTTTTTCAATCTCACGCTCAAAACCGAGAACCTCTTTCTTCTTAAAATTTTCAAAGCTCCCGTCATCCCGCATAGCTTCAAGTGTTTTCATGCGTTCTATACTTTTAACAACTGTTTGAAAATTGGTTAAGAGACCCCCCAGCCACCGGTTGGTTACATAATACATTTCGCTGCGCTGCGCTTCCTGCTTTATGGCTTCTTGGGCCTGCCTTTTGGTGCCTACAAAAAGGACCTTCTTACCATGTGCCACAGTGTCGGCAATAAACTCATAGGCTTCCTTAAACAGAACAACGGTTTTTTGAAGATCAATAATATGGATGCCGTTGCGGGCACCATAAATATAGGGTTTCATTTTGGGATGCCATTTGCTGGTCTGATGACCAAAATGCACACCCGCCTCAAGAAGCTGTTTCATGGTTATTATTGCTGCCAAAGTACCTCCTTCTCGTTTGCAACATGTCTGGCATCATTGCCCTATACTGCATGCCGGCAACAGGACTCTGATTCAAAGTCCTTTAGCCATAAACATGTTGATTAATGAGTTTAGTGTTTAAAAGTCGCATTCGCTTTTACTTAAATGAATATTTTTTAAGTACTTAAACGATATTTAATACCACACAATTTTTTTTGCTGCAAGATAATTTATAGATTTTTTATTAAAAAAGGCTCATTATGCACGGGATTGTATTTGACCGGTAGCACAAACACGGAAGCTTGCATAATCATAAATATTATTTTTTATATTAAAATGATTTTTATATATGCAAATAATTGCAATATAATGCAATTATTGATTTCTAATTGCAAAGTTGTACTGGTTGGTATGGCACTGTGGGCTACACTGCACCAGATAAAAGCAGACAAGCTTTTTAAGAAATTGATTGGCCTTTCCCAAAGCAAAAACCCAACAGGTTGAGGGTTCGGCAAGGTCTTTGCCAGGGAAAAACAGCGGCTCTAAAGGAAACACGGCGGGCATCTGTTTTTGGGTCATAAGTGTATCTGGATATTAGAATTGAACTTCCCCTGTTTAATCTTTGATTTTATCCACTTTTTTATATATTTCTTTACAAACTCTCTTGTAGGCCGAATAAGCAGTATGAAACCGGTCCCGTCAGTAATCAGACCCGGTGTAATAAGTAAAGCACCTGCAATAAGAATAAGCACACCGTTAAAGAGTTCCTCCGTAGGTATCGTACCCGAGCGCAGATTTTCCTGTATTCTGAAAAGACACTGGATACCAGCTGCACGCACCATTACAGCGCCCAGCAGCCCGGTGATAATGATGAGCAGAATTGTATCAAACGTTCCTATGATTGTACCAATTTTTATCAGAAGGGCCAGTTCAATAAATGGAATAACCGTGAAAAGAAGTACCAGTTTAAAGATCATGTTTTTCACAATATAGTATCTTTTAGAAATTCGAACATTTCTTCTTTTGCGGGCGGGCATTTGTTAATCAAAGGCCGATCGCCGCTGTATGCTTTGCAGCACGTACCAATAAAAACGCTGTTTTCGGGGATGCTTTCAGGTGCGTCTCTACCGCAAAAAATGCCCATCTGCTTAGTGATCCGGATTCCCTCCTGCTCAATACGTTTCAACGAGGCAAACAGCGGAATAAGACAGCCGCTGCATGCAGCCTGGGCTGTCAGGGCAAGCTTGGGGAATGCCCTGCGCAGGTACTGCACCGGCTGCTCAAAGCTCATCCTCAACTCTTTTAAATCATCTCCTATAATCTCAATGCTGGATAAATCCATCTCCCCCAGGCCCTTTTCGTAACCAAGCTGAAGGGTGCGGACTTGCTGGGGATTGATCCCCATAAGCGCGGTCGTAACAGTATCAACTGCAACAATGTCCGTGCCGGCCAGCATGAAATTTTTATTTTGGTGGGTTGGAGCTGTACAGTCAACAATGTTAAGCGATGGACGTACCAAGGTGTTCAGTTCGGCAACAGAACCATGAATGCCTTCTGTGCCGCAATGGTGAAAAGACGGTTTATCCTCCCGTTTTATAAACCCCTTGAGGTTTTTCATTGCAATTGAAACCGTTGTCAGGTAGTGGGCCTTGGGCACCGGAACATTGAGAATATGATCCCAGGAGAAAGCATGTTCTGACAATGAAAAACACTCCGGTGTCTGCGGTGAATGCTTTCTGAACTCCCGAAAAGCGCCCTCATCAAAAAGAATCCATGGAACACCTTGACACCCGGCAACCTCTGCTATGCCTGTACGGGTAAAACACTCTTTTAAAGCTGTACGGGGCTGAAAATATGTAGGTCCCTCACCAATGGCTATCGGGCCGGCCCCCTGTGTTTTACACCATGCAACAACAGCATCAACAAGTGCCGGATTTGTTGTTTGTCCGGTTGTATAGGGCTGTGGCTCAACCAGATTCGGCTTTATTAAAACGGATTTTCCAGACAGAGCAATCTCAGCAGCAAAGGGTTCTAGCAGGGACTGCAGAGCAGTAAAAATGTCCGTCTGAATTTTTTGTATCGTTATTTTTGGCATTCGCAAAAAATTGTTTACTCATTCGACAATACTTTTATCACCATCCCCGGGGTAAGCTCAGGGATGTTTTCAGGATCCCAAGCATTTAACAGGGCAATAGTCTTACGTTCATCTGAGGCCCGGTTAAGACTCTGCAGGATACCCTCCAGTGTTTCGCCCCTTTTAACAGTATGCCGACGAACCCGGGTGGGTGTAATCTGTTGTGCTTCCTGCGGAGAAAGCTCCCTGAAGCTTTCAATGGTCTTTTCAAAAAAGGGTAGCGCACTGTTGAATTCCTCCAGCGGTGCAACTCCCGTCACATAATACACTTTATCTTTCTGCAAATAAAAACCTATGCGGGCATACACATAGCCACTGCTGCGTAGCCTACCTTCATAGGTGCCCGTATATGATTCCAGGTTGTTGATTTGTTGAGAAGACCCTGAAACCGGTTTGAACCCATTTTTCTGAGCAATACGATGTGCTGCTTGTTCAAGCGATATTTTTTTTGTTAAATAATGTATTCGCAGTATAATCTGGTACTGTCTGTCAGGATGCGTGGCAATAACCGCATCGGGCTTGTTTTCTATAGCCCAGTTTTGAGGGAAGAAAAATTCTATGCGAAAATCAGGATGTTGGAACCTGTTTCCATAAACTACGCCTGCCTGAACGTCTTTCCCAAAGGTAAGACCGTCTATTGCCTGCAAAAAGGCTTCTTTATTGACTTTCAGTGTTTCAAGCTGCTTAATTTTAGGGTCACTGAGGGCTGCTTCTACAGCTGCAATACGTTTGTCGGTTGAAGGATGTGTTGCAAACAGGCTTGTATAGGTTTTCTTGCCTGACCTGTATCGATCAAGCAACTCAAGGGTCTGCAGCAGCAGTGCCATAGCCTGAGGGTCATATCCGGCCTTAGTCGTATAGGTTACTGCAAGGCTGTCTGCTTCCGTTTCAAATTCACGACTGTATCCATTCAAGATAGCGAGAAAAGCCAAATCGGCAAACTGCCCCATGCCACCCGAAATTTCAGGGAAAAATATCGACGCAATTCCGGTTCCAACCTGGTACGAAGCAGCCTTTGTATATTGGCGCACTGCATGCCGTGCAGTAACATGGGCAACCTCATGACTTAAAACCCCTGCAAGCTCTGACTCACTGTTCATGTGTGCAAGAAGCCCCCGGGTAATATAAATATAGCCTCCCGGTAGTGCAAAAGCATTGACAATAGGGGAATCCAATACCGTAAAATGGAAAAAGATATCCGGTCTGTGAGAGATCCCGGCAATCCGCTCACCAAGTGCACTGATATATTCCTGAAGCTGTGAAGATGCATAGACACCATACTCCTTTTCAATTTGAGGTGCCATCTGCCTGCCGATACTCAGCTCCTGCTCTTCACTCATCAAAACAAACTCTTTCTTCTTGGAAACCGGATTTGTGGCACAACTTAGTATTGCACATAACAGCACTACTGCACTACTTATTACAACAACAAGAAACCATTGTATGTAGCCTTGAGGGTATAGGTGTTTCAGGTGATATGTGCGCATATTACTCACGTTGCCCGTTTGCCTGACCGGCAAAAATATAATTATTTCATGTTTTATTATATCTTGATTTTTTATATTTTTAATGTTATTTTTTCAAATTACATTGATATGGCGGTGTAGCTCAGTTGGTTAGAGCATGCGGCTCATATCCGCAGCGTCCGGGGTTCAAATCCCTGCACCGCCACCATTTCTTTTTGCATATCTTGCCCCTCTCATTTCGTAAAAAGATACATACTCTCGCCATAAGCCAGGCCTGCACGCTGTGATGCACTTTCCCATAAAGTTACCTGTATATATTTTTACATTTACAAAAAAGAATATAATTTAGTATATTTGTTGTGCAGAATAATTGCAAGATAATCGATATTGTTCGAAGGAGCAGTCTGTATGAGCAATATACTATTGGCCTTACTGCTTATAATATACACAATTATCCCTGACAAGGCAGCCTTTCCTCAATCACATAATTCTCTTCCGGAAATACAACCCGAAGCATCAGTGCCCCCGCCGCCCCATTTATCCGAATACGAGATAAGTCAGCAATACGGCCGGGCTGCCGAAACTGCCATCCCGGCCCTGCTTGAGGCCCTTACACATAGCGAGGCCAGCATTCGCAGGAATGCGGCCTTTGCCTTAGGAGAGATGGGGCCGGATGCTAAAACCGCAATCGAGGATCTGGCAGAAGCTTTGAGAAGAGATCCTGACATAGAAGTCCGCCGCAATGCTGCTTTTGCACTTGGTGAGATAGGTTCACCGTCAATACCTGTTCTTATCAGGTGTTTAAATGATAAAGACTCGCGCGTACGCAGAAATGTCTCCTCTGCACTTGTGCGTATTGGGACCCCGACAGTTCCGTATTTAGTAAAAGCATTAGCGGTATCTGACCCGATTACCCGCAGGAATGCAGCGGGAATCCTTGGCAGAATCGGTCCCAAAGCAAAAGAGGCTATCCCGGCACTGACAAAAGCATTGGACGATGACGACAAGTCCTTTTGCTGGACTGTAAAACAGGCTCTAAAGAACATTAAAAGAGTCACTGTTGAAGACCTCATTGAAAATCTCAGTGATAAGAATGCATTTTTACGTAATGATTCAGCCAAATCATTAGGTGCGCTGGGGGAAGACGCTCAAGATGCTGTCCCTGCACTTATAGCATGTCTTAACGATGAGAAGGCACCTGTGCGTAGAAATGCATCTTTCGCTCTGGCTCAGATTGGCGTACCGGCTATACCCGCGCTGATAGAAGCACTTAACAATGAAAACAGTACGACACGTAAAAATGCCGCATTCAGCCTGGGCGAGATGCGGCAAAAGGCTGCTCCCGCAGTACCGGCGCTTAAAAAAATTTTGCATGATCCTCATGCAAAAGTCAGATGGTGTGCTGATATTGCCTTGGGAAAGATTAAAGGCGCGACAGAATAATGTTCTTCAGGTCAGTTGTTAGTTGTCTGTAGTCGGTTGTCTATATGATATAAGGAAACGTCTTATTTCATTTTTTACCACCCAATTAACCACTGACTACTCACAACTGACGGTTTTTTGTACTATTGCTGAGTCCTGTTTAAAAAATCTATCAAAACATATGATGAACAATCATGCCGACCGCCCTATCACAACAATCATTTTCGATCTGGGAAATGTAATTGTTGCATTTGACCACTTTTTAATTTGCAAGAAACTTGCGCAGTATAGCCCTTTTTCACCGGACCAGATATATGAAAAGGTCTTCACCTCCGGGCTGGAGGCCCGCTTCGACAGGGGGTTGATTACACCCGAAGATTTTTTTACTACTGTTTCTAATGAACTGAATATAAAAATTGAATTACCCCTCTTTCATCACATCTGGAGCACTATTTTTTCACTCAATACCGGAACCGCACAGATCATTCAAAAACTTGCAAACTATAAACTGCTGTGTCTGTCAAACACGAATATCTGGCAATTTCAATTCTGTCTGGAAACGTTTTCTGTGTTAGATAACTTTGATTCATTTATACTCTCTTTTAAAGTCGGTGAAAGGAAACCTCATAAAAAAATATATCAAAAGGCTATTGAGGCAGCTCAATGCCTGCCCCAGCAATGCCTCTATATTGATGATATTGCTTTATATGTACAGGCTGCTAAAGATAACGGGCTCAGGGCAGTTCAGTTTATATCAGCATCGCAACTGCAAAAGGAGCTGGAAAATTATGGCGTGTTGTAAACGTCTTGTGTGATGGGCGCTGATGCTAAAACCTTTTTCGCTGTGAGGTTTTACGGGCGGTGGGGCGTTTTTTAGGAGAAAAACCAAGACACAGTCGACCCGAGCTCTCGTGCACGGCAAACATAGGGTGCCTACTGGATTTAAACCCCATCGCCTTGCATCCATAAGGAAACTTCTCGTCCCAGGTAATATAAAAAAAACGGCATTTAAAACAGTTGATTTTTTGTTTTCGATTCAATTAGAATCTCTCTAGATGTCTCAGTTATATGTACAAAAATTATTTACCATTTTTAACAAAAAAGCAAAATGTAATTATATACTGTGCAGGCTGATAAATACATATAAAAGAGAGACACTACGGGCATCGCAGAGGATGGCTTTGAACAACCACATCATGTAACGGTAACACGAACAATGGAGGTGACAGTATGCATAATGTGATAATAATCGGCTCTGGTCCTGCAGGACTTACCGCAGCTATCTATACAGCAAGGGCACAGCTTGCTCCTGTTGTTATTGAAGGCATGGAACCCGGAGGGCAGCTCACCACAACCACTATAGTTGAAAATTGGCCGGGCAGCCCTCAGGGAGTCGAAGGACAACAACTCATGGATGACATGAAGGCCCAGGCCCTAAAGTTTGGTACTATATTTAAAAATGGTGAAGTCTCTAAAGTTAACCTCACAGCTAAACCTTTCAGTTTGTTCATAGGTGCAGAAAAGCTGGAGGCTGCAAGTCTTGTTATCGCAACAGGTGCATCCGCCCGGCTGCTCGGTCAGGAATCTGAGAAAAAACTTATGGGCAGGGGGGTATCAGTGTGTGCAACCTGTGACGGCTTTTTTTTCAAGGGTAAGGATGTCCTTGTGGTGGGTGGAGGTGATACCGCTATCGAAGAGGCAGTGTTCCTCAGTAGTCTTGCAGCAAAAGTCACCGTGGTCCACCGCAGAGATGAATTGAGGGCGGAAAAAATAATGCAGCAAAAAGCTTTTGAAATACCGAACATACACTTTCTATGGGATTCGGTTGTAGAAAATATTCAAGACCCGCAAAAGGGCACTGTTACCGGGGCCTCTATCAAAAATGTCAAAACCGGTGCAATATCTTCACACCCCTGTGACGGGATATTTATTGCCATTGGGCACACCCCTAATACAACCCTGTTCAAATCTCAGATTGATATGGATGAAAAAGGTTACATAAAAACTAAAAATGGAACAGAAACAAATATAGCCGGGGTTTTCGCCGCAGGAGATGTTACCGACCCTGTCTATAAACAGGCCGTAACATCAGCAGGCATGGGTTGTATGGCAGCGCTTGATACAGAAAGATACTTAAAAGGAATATAAAGATACTCTTGCAGCGTTATAGGCAAACAACATTACCAGGATTTAAAATCCAAATGACAAAAAAACAAACCGATATCCTGCATCATTTGACATGTAAGAATTTAGGATTGTTTTATTATGTGCGGTTTGATATTTGAAAGGTATGGTTTATTACTGCGGTGGTCACTTCATAGGCACTACTGCATATGTCAACACCTCTATGTAATTTTACCGTTTGGAACTACTCACGCAGTGTGATAGTATAAAATTCTCCCTTTTTAGCATATACAAAAGAACTGTTTTCATAAAACAGCACTTCGTCTTCTCCGAGAATTCCGGCCTTTGAAAGCTCTTCCAGCTTGTTCGGATATTGTTTGTGCTGCAGGTAAAATATTTTCAGGCCCTTGTGCAGTTTTGCTTCTGTTGAATAGGTAAAATATGTATAAAGATATGATTCATGCAGTTCCGCAGGATCCAGTATCGGTACAATGTTTCCCGGAAGCCTCCCTACGAGAACTATACAGAGCAGCAGTACAGACAGACAAAGCCCCAGATAGATTGCAATACCGGCAAACCTGGTAGGCGCAATAGAAAATCCTGCAGGTTGGCCTTCATGATCCTGCGACAGCAATGTAATGCATCCCTTCTCAAGCAGCTGGCACAGTGCTTTACAGGTCGTAAATCTTCCCAGCAGGCTCTCATGAATGATATCTTGAACCGTTCGTTTCCCATCAATCAGATTAAGCACACCCAAACTGTCTGCATCAAGGTTTGGCTGGTCTGCCTCAGGTACTTTGCCGAAAACCATGTTAAATGTTGTTACCGTTTTTTGAACATCAGGCCATTCATCAATCATCCGGAATACATCAAGAAGCATGGATTCAAGATTAGGAAGTGATATGAGATCAGCATCAATACTTACGTTATCCGTCACAAACCGATAGACGCCATCACGCCATTGCAGGATATCATAAAATGTTTCATAAGCCTGTGAAATGATTGCTTTTTGCAGGTTATCCTTATCAATAAAACCTTTTGTAAACAAAATTCTTCCTATGTATTCATAGGTTTCATTTTGAATCTTTAAAGCATGTTCAAGATCTGTTTCAGAGATTAATTTCGCATCGACAAGCATCTTACCCAGATGGTCGCGCTTGATTCGGCTTGATGACACTCTGGTGTCGGCAATCTGTCCGTTTAAGAAACTAATTTGAGCATGCTCGTTCCCTCTTTCTATCAAGAGTATGCCCGTCTTTTGCTGTTGAGCAATAAGCTGCAAAATATCAGCAATGCCAAATTCTTTGATTGTGCCTTCTAGTGCCATAGTTACATCTTAAAAAAATTACACATACATGTACTACTATTTTAAAAAGAGCCGTAATGTAGCCTCTTTGCCTTTTATCCTTCTGACATCCAGTATTACAAAAAACCACCATCCCAACAGTGCTGACAGGCACAGCACCATATCAGGTACCGCTGAAAGTCCGGCAATTCCCCAAGGGTCTTCAATGACAGCAATGGCAATGGGCTTAAGCATGAGGCAAAAAGATACCAGGAGACAAATAACACCTTTAATAGGCTGCTCCTTCCATATATGGCCTGCGCCCGGGAAAAGCAGGCTCAGCAAAGCTGCAGCAACAGTATATATTCTCAGATGCCAGGTAATTTGAGCAATCTTTTCCTGTCTTGACAGGAAATCAATTCTTGTCTGTCTCTGAAAAAAATTCTGACATTGCGCACATACGTTATCTTCTGTAAGACTGCCCTGACATCTTCGGCACAGGGCCCGTGCACATATCCGACATTGGATGGAGATACGAAATTTATCTTTCCTGACTGCAAAAAAGCTGAAAAAAAACAAACCCATGGTTACAGGCATTGCATACAACAGCGGAATACCTCTGAAAAAACGATCCCACATCTTATGAATCAATTCTTCCTGTTGTGTAAAAAAGTGATATCCTTTTTTCCATACGTTTTTCCTCGAGATTGTTTCATCAATAATAAGGCGATTGTAATCTTCGGAATAAATTTTAAGATAGTTGTCTACTGTTGATGCATTAATCCTTTTGGCAGCTATAAGTTCCTGCTCAGCCTCTTTAAACATAAACTTCTGCTGGTAAGCTCGTGCGAGATTAAAATGGGCCGCATGACTCGATGCCGGTGCCAGTACGATGGCATGTTGATAGGCATCAACAGCCTGCTGCCATTCTGCAGTCGCAAGATATACATTGCCTTTGTTTACCTGGGCCTTATACTGGTCCGGGTTTACAGCAAGCAGTTTTTCATAGTAGCGCTGAGCTGTTCGATAATTTTTTTCTTTTTTATGCACAAGACCGAGGCTAAAAAGTATTTCCTGGTCATCGGGATTGTCTTTCAGATAGTGCTCAAGCTGTTCTATGTCTTGCTGATTCCAGCAACCGTAATTGACCCTCCAAATACGGTCAAGCATATCAAATTGCGGCAGATAAAGACAAAAGCACAACACACTCATTACCAGCGGCAGACAGCTATACAGTGCTAAAAGAATCATAGCTGTAATTTGCTCTTTTTTTGTACAGTAACTAAAAAGCAGTACAATCCAAAAAACAAACATCCAAAAAATTGTAAAACCAAAGAGAAGGGGGAGCACGCATAGGATCGGTATCACTGCCCGGAGTGCGTTATCAGGAATTGCCTGTGTAACGACATGTCTAACATCATGAAAAATCAGCTTGCAGTATTTTGCCATACAAAGTAATCCGAAAAGACAAAGGGTCAACAGGAAGGCACCGGTCAGGACCGATAGATTTACAAACAAAGCAAAAGCAAAATCTTCTAAATTGTAGATTTTTTTCAGAAAAGCATGCAGATACCCCGGTAGCAAACGATAGAGAAGTATCTTGTTTTTATGCCAGGCCAATCTGGACTGCAGGATATAGACAGGCGGCAGTTCGGGTGATAGTTTCCGGGCATAATCTGATAACAGTACAGCCTTGTCATAATCACCCTGTTTGACGGCCTCCTCTGAACGTTTAATAAGAAAAAGAGCATAGGGGATAAAATTACGAATGCCGTTATCCAGGGACTTTTGATATACTCGCTCTAATGCTGAACCAAGTTGTTGCAGACTTGCTGTTTGAGGAAGCGGTGTGGCATCTATATAGATATCTGCCCGCAAAGGAGCATTTTGAACAAATAACAGAATTAGGCACAGAACTAAACCATACGGGAGGCTATAAGCAGTTTTTTTCATGTCTTTGAGAAGTAAACAATAATGTGCAAGCTTTTTTTAAACAGCTTACCTACCCTTTTAGTTTTAAGCCGTCAAACGTTATGGTTATGGTAACTGTATATTCTTTGCCGTGCTCTTCATTTTGGAAGGTAACCGGAACTGAAAGCATAGTATCAGATATTTTCTGTGCCTGTCCACAAGAAGTAATTTTTACATCTGCTTGAGCTTCCGGCTGAATGTCGATGGCAGGGGACTCTAAAGAAATTTCAACGCCCTTATCCGGTCCCTCTTCCAGTGTCAGGGAAGGTGTCTCATCATCAAGTTGTATTGGTTCAGGAGACCCAGCAGCCTCATCCTGTCCGCAGACTAAAGAGGGTTCATCCAATGTAATCTCCGGTTCTGTAGAAGCCGGTTCTACAGTGTCTTCAACCTGAAATGATTCATTGAGCGTAATCTCTTCACCGGATGTATCAAGAGGTATTTCCGGGCGGTCCATCTTTATCTCGGGTTCTGCAGAAGCAGATTCCACAGTATCTTCAACCGGAAGCGGCTCATTGAGCGTAACCTCTTCACCGGGTGTGTCAAGAGATATTTCCGGGCGGTCCATCTTTATCTCGGGTTCTTCGGTGCCCAGCACCGGAGGTTCTTCTAGAACAAGCGGCTCTGCTGAAGGCATCTCAACCTCTTCCTTACTATGCGGCGTCTCATGTATGGGTTCCTGGACTACTGTTTCTACAGGAGCTTCTTCTCGGGTAATCCTGATGATGGGCTCGTCTGCATCAGCCCCCTCTTCATACAGGCTTGCAACAGGTTCCTGCGGTTTCTGTTTTCGGTCTGAAGGGCTGTTTATATGTTTTAAAACAAGCTTACAGCATGCAGTTAGTGTTTCCATTATCCCGGTGCCCTTTAAGGCACTTGCCTCAAAAGAGGGAACATGCATCGTATTAAGTTCAGCATCAAGAGTTGCAACCGGCAGGATATTCTCTAAATCTCTTTTATTGTACTGTATAATAAAGGGAACCGTTGTTAATTCCTTTTTGTAGTATTTCAGGTTTTCGTTCAAGTCGTTCAGGCTTTCCAGATTCTCTTCCATTTTATCTTTTTGAGAATCAGCCACAAATATAATTCCGTCTACGCTGGTCAGGACAGCTCTCCTGGTAAGGGCATAATAAACCTGTCCGGGCACCGTATACATATGAAACCGGGTTTTAAACCCTTTCACATTACCTAATTCTATCGGGAGAAAATCAAAAAATAGGGTCCGGTCATCCTTTGTTGCCAGCGTCATAATATCACCGCGCTGGTCAGGTGTGAGCCGTGTATGGATGCATTGCACATTTGTGGTCTTACCACACAGGGCCGGACCATAGTATACTATTTTTATATCAAGCTCCCTTTTTGCAGCGTTTAGGACAGCCATTTTTATTATCACCTCTTTTTATTGTGATGAAAGTTTTTTGATTTCTATATTTACGTTTTTGTAATTCTTGTTTTGTTGAGATATTGTTTTGAAAACCTTAAGTGCCTTTGCACTATCACCTTCTGCTTTATAAATAAGTGCTGACTGATATTGTAACGCAAGTTTTTCTTCACCGGTCAAACCGTCAATCTTCAGCCCTCTGGCAACAAAATCCTGAGCTTCCCGGAATTTTTTAAGGGTCATACTGCAATGTGCCAGGTTTAGATAGCATTCAAGCTTATTCTCTAAGCCGTCCAGTGCTGTTTGGAACTCATCAATGGCTTCTGCCAGCTGATTGCAGCGTTGATAAGCCAGAGCCAGATTAAAATGAAACTGGGGGCTGTCCTTGTTAGGTTCAGATTCAATTAAACCTTTCAGTTCCTTGAAAACGGTATCCGGTGCCATGTTTTTTGCAGTGATTTCAGCAGCGTGTGGTTCTTCATTATCAGAAACAGTCGAAATGTTAATAGAGACGTCATCTTCCAGGGCTGCCTCAAGATCAAAAAAGCTTTCCGTCACAGTATTCTGCGCAGTTGTATCTTTGTGCTCCTCGACGAGGTTCCACTTATCTTTAGGTCCAACCCGCAGTGTTTCTTCTTCTGTCAGGTCTTTATTTTCATAAAATTTCGCTACTTTAATCTTGAAGAACTTGTTTTCGGGGTCAATCTCACTAATCTTCCTGAGCACCTGGGTGGCTTCATATTTCATATCTTTTTCATAATAATGATTAGCCAGCTTTTCCAGCACTGCAACACTATCGCCCACAAAGCCGTTCCTCAAATGCAGATCCGCAAGTTCAGAATATACATCAACCTGTTCAGCATCCAGTGAAATAATGTGTTTATAAATTGCAACTGCAATCTGGAAAAGCCGTTTTTCCTGATATGCCTTAGCAGCCGTAAGATATTCTTCTATCGCCTTATCTTTTTTATTGTGTTCCAGATAAAGCTCTGCAATTTTGATACGAACCCGTAAATCATTTGGGTTCTGTTCAGCAGCTTTTTGCAGCTTATCTAATACTTCCTGAAATTTTTTATCCTGCGATGTTCGTTTGAAAAAAGATAGTTTCATATAACGCTCAAGAAATCTTAACTATACTCACCGTTATAGCTGTGGTATTATATGCGGTCTTGGCAAAGAAAAGGATGCCGATTATCCTGTATATTATTATAATTACATTATATCGACCATCTGCATAAAAAAGATAATCAATATTTTAGTGTTTTATAATTACTCTGCCAGTATAAATTGTTGACTTTGCTTTGCTTTTTGGTTATCTATATAAATCTATATAATACTGTGGTACTAAAAATTTAGATTCAAGACTAAAAATAAAAACAAGCTGTGACAAAAAAATGTTTTTTAAAACAAAATTATGTATTTTATGCCTGACAGCAGTTGTTCTGACTACTTTTACGGCTTGCAGAACGACCTCAAAAGAGCCGACCAAAGATCAAGAGCAGTACACAAATAAAAAATCCAGTATCCAGGAACTGCCCAAAAGACTCATATCAGACTACAGTGATATGCAGGAAAATGAGATCGTATCATGGGTCTGGGTAAAATCCGGTTATACTTTTGACATATTAAGGACGGCCAAGGTATATCCACTGGAGAACTATTGCAGCGTTGATTACCCGTGGGCAGAAAAAAAGCTGGAAAAAGCCCTGCAGGATCTTTTCGCACCAGAGGAAACGGGTCGACAGGAACCCGCTGCCCTAGGTCTTAAGGCTGCTATTGTTGATATGAACGTTAAACCCGGTATTATTAAGCGTTTCTTTCCTTCTATTGATGATTATCCCTATGTTGAAATTGAGATTGTTATGTTTGAAGAGACTTCTAAAAAAATCGTATTTACATTATGTCATTTTCAAAAAAATGAAGACTTTAAGAATGCTGTCGACGGCCTTATCAATGACTTAACCATCTTTTTTCAGGAAAAAACGTAACAACGACATCTCGCAGAGAGTACTTCAATATTAAACAGAGTATCCCGATATCGATGAAAACATGTGTAAAAATTTGCGGTATTACAAATAGTGAAGACGCTCGGGTTGTAGCAGGTTCTGGAGCAGATTTTCTCGGTGTTATTGTAGATATACAGGAATCTCCGCGGTCTGTATCCGTACATGCAGCCCAAACGATAACAGATTGTTCTCCGCTGCCGGTCATTCTTCTGTTGGAAAAAGACCGCAGCCACATAAAAGATGCTGTAGCTCTGATTAAGCCCTATGGTATACAACTTATTGGCGACTATCCCCTTGAGGAAATAACCCGGCTTAAAGAAGAAACAGGTTGTTTTATCTGGAAAACAGTTCGTGTACCCAAAAAACAGCTTGAAGAAACCACTTTTGATATCCTCCTTTCAACCATTACTAAACATCATGCTGCGGGAGTTGATACTATGGTCCTGGACACCATGGTTGCTAAGCAAAAAGGGGGCACAGGACAGGTATGTGACTGGAAAACTGCTGAAAAACTGGTTGCAGCATGTCCGGTTCCTGTTTTTTTAGCCGGCGGCATAACCCCCGGAAATGTCCAGGCGGCCATTACACAGGTTAAACCCTATGGTATAGATTTAAGTAGCGGCGTTGAAAAAACGCCCGGTAAAAAGTCCCTGGAGAAAATCACTAAACTGATGCATAATATAAAACTACTGGGGACACAAAGTACAATGCAGAGAGCTTAATAAGCCTGATCGCATGCATACCGGTCTGATGATAACAACAGAACGGCACGAGGAGTTCAATTTTGTTTGTTTCAGTTATTAAAAAGATTTTTGGAACAGAAAACGAGCGGGAGCTAAAAAAACTTCAGCCCCTTGCCAGCCATATCAATGGACTTGAAAAGGATATAGCCTCCAAAACAGATGACCAGCTTAAAGCTATGACAGCTGATTTTCGAAACCGCATAGATAATGGCGCCGGACTTGATGACGTACTGCCGGAAGCCTTTGCCTGTGTCAGGGAAGTTGCTAAAAGGGTACTCAATATGCGCCATTTTGATGTACAGCTTGTCGGAGGCATAGCGCTTCATCAAGGCAAAATTGCAGAAATGGCAACCGGTGAAGGCAAGACCCTTGTAGCCACACTGCCTGCATATCTTAACGGGCTAACCGGACGAGGTGTTCATATTATTACTGTTAATGATTATCTGGCTAAAAGGGACCGCGACTGGATGGGGAAGATATATGAATTTCTGGGTTTAACTGTTGACGTTATCCACCACGACATCACCCCGGAGCAGCGAAAAAAAGCATATTCGGCTGATATTACCTATGGCACTAATACCGAATTTGGCTTTGACTATCTCAGGGATAACATGTCCATTGATGCCCAGACACAAGTACAGAAAGCCCATGCCTATGCAATAGTTGACGAGGTTGACAGTATCCTTATAGATGAAGCACGAACACCTCTGATAATATCAGGACCGGTTGAGCGCACCGGGCGTAATTACTTTACCGACTTTAAAGGACAGGTCGAACGGCTCATGCGCAGTCAGAATCACTTGGTGAGCCAGCTCTTAAAAGATGCCGAAAAATTGCTTGAAGAAGACAAAGAATATGAAGCAGGCATAAAGCTGCTCCAGGCAAAACGGGCTGCTCCGAAAAACAAGAAGTTTCTGAAAATAGTAAAAGACGGATCTCTCAAGAAACAAATTGATCAGATTGAGTTGGACTATTTACGGGATAAACGTCTGCCGGAGCTTGATGCAGACCTGTTTTTCAGCATCGAAGAACGATCAAACACCATTGACCTGAGTGACAAGGGCCGTCAGGCGCTTTCGCCCAATGACCCTAACTTCTTTATCCTGCCGGATTTGAGTATGTCAGATGACTATGCAGGGCTTTCAGAAGAAGAACGGCTGAAAAAACAGCTAAAACTGGAAAGGGAATTTTCAGAAAAAAGCGAGAAACTGCAGAACGTTTCCCAGCTGCTGAAGGCCTATTCGCTCTTTGAAAAAGATGTCAACTATGTAGTCAATGACGGCAAGGTAATGATTGTCGATGAGTTTACCGGGCGCCTGCTGCCGGGACGTCGCTACAGCGATGGCCTGCACCAGGCAATTGAAGCTAAAGAAGGCGTCCGTATAGAAGGTGAGACCCAGACCCTTGCTGCAATTACCATTCAGAACTATTTTCGCATGTATGAAAAATTAGCCGGTATGACCGGTACTGCTGAGACTGAGGCGCCGGAATTCTTAAAAATCTATAAACTTAAAGTGCTGGTTATCCCCACAAATAAACCCGTCAGAAGAATAGATTATCCCGATGTAGTGTACAAAACAAAAAAAGAAAAATACCGGGCGGCCATAAATGAAATAGAAAAGATGAACGCTATGGGCCGTCCCGTGCTGGTAGGTACGGTTTCGGTTGAAACGTCTGAGCTGTTAAGCCGTATGATCCCTAAAAAAATAAAACATTCCGTGTTGAATGCAAAACGCCATAAAGAAGAGGCCGAAATAGTAGCCAACGCCGGCCAGGCAGGCGCTGTAACCATTGCAACCAACATGGCAGGTCGCGGAACTGATATTAAGCTCGGACCCGGCGTAGTAAAATGCACGCAGTGCTGTTTAGACTGCGAAACAGAAAAAACCGAAGGATGTTCATGTTGTCCTGATAGCAACAAAAAGGGTGTCAAAAAAACCGACTGTCATAAGGATATTCCCTGCGGACTGCACATTGTAGGCACTGAGCGGCATGAGTCCCGCCGTATTGATCGTCAGCTCAGGGGCCGTTCTGCCCGCCAGGGTGATCCCGGCTCCTCACGCTTTTTCCTCTCCCTCGAGGACGACCTGCTGAGAATCTTTGGCGCCGAGCGTATATCAAATATCATGGATAAGTTTGGTATGGAGGAGGGTGAACCGATTGAGCACAAACTTATCACCAGGGCTATAGAAAATGCCCAGACACGGGTTGAAAGCCACAACTTTGATATTCGAAAACATCTCCTTGAGTATGATGATGTCATGAACAAGCAGCGTGAAATTATTTATGAGCTGCGCAACAAAGCCCTGCATGAAGAAACAATCGAAGACCTTGTCCAGGAATACGCTCAACAGCTTGTTGGCGATCTCGTATATAATTATTTCGCTGATGAAATCCCCCCTGAGGAGATTGATGTAAAAGGATTCAAGGAAGCCATTTTCAGGCAGTTCTCAACCCCCCTGTGGTTCTCTCCGGAAGAACTGCTGCAGCATAAGACTGAAGATCTGGAACAGGTCATATATGATGAAGTCCTCAAAACCTACAAACACAAGGAGGAGCAGTTTGGCCCTGAAACGCTCCATCAGCTTGAAAAATGGGTCTATCTGCGCGTGCTTGACGAGCTGTGGAAAGACCACCTGCTTGACATGGATCA
The DNA here is from genome assembly GCA_028278025.1 of Thermodesulfobacteriota bacterium. Classification (GTDB taxonomy): domain Bacteria; phylum Desulfobacterota; class WTBG01; order CAIYCZ01; family CAIRTM01; genus JANQFE01. Next base: position 30,545 of record JANQFE010000107.1, read on the forward strand.
CCTGAGAGAGGGTATCGGCCTGCGGGGATACGCCCAGCAGGACCCCCTGCGAGAATACCAGAAAGAGGCCTACGCTCTTTTTACGAACATGATTGAGCGAACAAAACATGACTTTATCGAAAAATTGTTTATGGTACAGCTGGTACCCAAGGAGGAAATGCAGGAGGGACCCAAACAGCCCCAGCAGTTTACCTTAAGCCGGGGCGAAGCACAACAGGAGAAAAAAACCGTTGTACGCAAAGAAAAGAAGGTCGGCAGAAACGAACCCTGCCCCTGCGGCAGCGGCAAGAAATATAAAAAATGCTGCGGCGCTTAACAGGTAAAAATACTTAACACCAAATACTAAATACTAACATCATATGAAATCATTCCCAATCAAAGAAGGCGTTCCCGGTTTTTTGTTCTCCGGGGTTGCCTGCGGGCTTAAAAAAGACAACCAGAAGGATTTGGGCTTAATTGTCAGCACCAATCCCTGTAGCGCCGCTGGTGTCTTTACAAAAAACAGGGTTCAGGCTGCACCGGTTGTGCTGTGTAAAAAAAGACTGCAAAAAGGCCGGGTCCAGGCAGTATTGGTAAACAGCGGTAATGCTAATGCCTTTATTGGTAAACCGGGGATTGACAATGCTGTGGTTACCTGTGATGAACTTTCTTCTTATCTGGGTGTAAATAAAAATCTTGTCGCCCCCTGTTCGACCGGGGTAATCGGCGTTCCGCTTGCAACTGAAAAAATCATTGGGGCTTTTCCCGAGCTTGTCAAAAAGGCATCTTCCGGCGGCATACCTGCCTTTGCCGAAGCAATCATGACTACTGATTCTTTTCCCAAAACGACAGCGCTTAAAAGTACCGTTAACGGCGAAACAATCAAGATATGCGGCATTGCCAAGGGCGCCGGCATGATCATGCCCGATATGGCTACCATGCTGTGCTTTATTGTTACCAATGCTGCGATTGAGAAACCCCTGCTCAAGCAACTGCTGCTGCAGCACACAGATGAAACCTTTAACCGGATAACTGTTGACGGTGAAATGAGCACCAATGATACGGTTTTGCTGCTTACAAACGGTCATGCAAAAAATACCATCACCGGTAAAAGCTCAAAGGCCTATAAAGCCTTCTCCGCCATGCTGCATGACGTGATGAAAAAACTTGCCCTGATGATTGTCAAAGACGGTGAAGGGGCTACCAAGCTGATAACAATCAGGATAGTCAATGCAAAAACCGAAAGCGATGCTAAAAAGGCTGCCCGCAAGGTAGCAAACTCCCTGCTGGTTAAGACTGCGTTTTTCGGCGAGGATTTCAACTGGGGTCGCATCATGGGCGCTCTGGGCAGTTCTGGTGCAGCAATGAACCCCGAAAAGGTAACTATTTATTTTAATAACATCATTGGAGTAAAAAACGGCCAGGGTATTGGAAAAAACCTGGCCCGGCTGCAAAACACGGTTAAGCAAGACACTATAAATGTACGGATTGATCTACACAATGGCAGCAAAGAGTATGAAATTCATACCTGCGATCTGAGCTATGAGTATGTAAAAATCAACGCTGAATATACAACCTGAAAATCCCTCAGTTCCTCCTTCTGCAGAACCTATTAACCGAAATATTACGGCAACTACGGTACGAAGGGGTATTAGATAAAAATTACAAGTGAGCCGCGGGGACTACCTTTTTTTAACTTCATGCGGGATAACAAAAAAGAATTTGCTGCCCTTTCTGCCGTCACTTGCAATATCTATCCTGCCGCCGTGGGCATCAACAGCCATCTTGCAGAAGGCCAGCCCTAAACCGGCAGTATACACCCGCCCATCGGGCCTGGTGTTCAGTTGTGAATATTTGTCAAAAATAATTTTCTGTGACTGTTCCGGAATACCGGGACCGTTATCTTTTATAAAAAATTCTATCCTGTTAGGAGCTGCAGGTGTAAAACCAACCGTGATAGTCTCTCCGCGTGGTGAAAATTGTATGGCATTGGTCAGAAGGTTTTGCAGTACCCTGATAAGTAGTGAACGGTCTCCCTGAACCGTTTTTTGACCGGTGTGGGCAAACTCCTCAACAAATTTCAAACCTTTTGATTTAACTGATACCAGCAGTCTGGCAAGTGCTTCCTTGACAAGATCCTCCGGCAGGATCTCTTCATAAATAAGCGCCAACTTGCCTTCTTCAAGACGCGAAATATCCAAAAGATTGGAGATCATATTATACAGAGTATTACAGCCTGACTGAGCCGTTTCTACAAACTCCATGTTTTCAGCTTCAACCTTATAGGAAAGAAGATCAAGATTTGCCACTATATCGGAAATAGGGGCCTTAAGGTCATGTATAAGCATATTAAAAAGCTCCGTGCGCAGTTTCTCCAGTTTCTTAAGTTCAAGATTCTTTCTTTGAAGGACTTTTTGTTTCTTTTTCAGCGATTCTGCAAGCCGGTTGTTTTCCAGGGTAATAATTATTTGTCCCATAATATGCAGCAGGACTTCACGTTCTTCTTGCTGGAAGGTATCCGTGCCGATCTTCTCAGTGACACTTACAATACCGACTACCTGATCTTTAGCAATTATTGGCGCCAGGAAAAATGCGTCACCCCTATAATGTTTAAACCGTCCGATAGGCAAGTCACACTTAGAGGCGCTGTCGACATAGAGCGGCTTTCGATTTTTAACTACCCACGATGAGGGAGACTCAACCTCAAGATTCTGTTTTGTACCGACAATTCCGGAAATTGTTGAGGCAACCACCTCTAAGGTCTTTTTGTTCTTGAGCAGCATAATCGAACCCTTTTTAACCTGCAAGCAATCAATGATCTCAATAAGGATTCTATGCAGCCGTGCTTCAAATTCCAGCCTCTTATCATTGGAAATCTCTGTTATGGCGGTTACCGCATCCAGAATGGTCTTGCCCGATGTCATGGACGGTCCTTTCATTCAATACACTCACGTAAAAGTTTTTGTGCTTGTATATGTTGAGGATCAAGTTTTAATATGTCTTTTAACGGCTTTTCTGCCCGGAGTAACATCTCCTGATCAATATAAATCTGTGCAAGCTGCAGTTTGATATGGATATTTGCAGGATCAAGGCGTTCGGCATTTAAAAATTGCGTAACGGCCTCGTCCTTATTGCCGAGCTCATCACATATGACTCCAAGCTTAAACAGCAGGTCTGCCCTATTCGGCATCTGGTTTATAATATCTTTTAAAAGCTTATAAGCATATTTATTTGCACCGTGTGCAATGCAAAGGTCGACTATTTCTTCCTTAAGTTCGAGAGGATCATGTGATAACCTGAAAACCTTATTAAATACCGAGATTGCCTTTTCACTCATGCCTTGCTGAATAAGGATTTTACCCAGGTTAAGCCCCCTTTCAATATTGCGGGGGCTGATAGCAACGGCTTTATCAAAATATTTTAATGCATTAGTAATGTTGTCCTTCTTGAGATACAAATCACCAAGGCTGTGAAAAGCAACAACATCCACGGGATTCATCTTCGCAGCTTTGAGAAGACATTTTTCGGCTTCTTCTAAATTGCCTTTTTGTAATAAATAATTTCCTGCCTCGCGCAATGGCCGCGAAGACTTAGGGTTTGCTTTTATTGCCAGGTCGGCCTCTTTAATGGCTGTGTCAAGATCTCCTTCTTCTGCATATTTGCGTGCTCTTTTGAGATGAAAAGACATCGGTGAGGGGTTATTAGCTTTCTCGATAACAGGTGGAATTTTCTCCTCGATAAGTTTTACCGTAATAGGTTTAAGAATATAGGCATCTATTTCTGACTCGGCCGCAGTTGTAATGAATTCTTTTTCAGCATGAGCAGTTATCATGATAACCGGCATATCCCGCAAATCCTCATCCTGTCTGATTCTTTTCAGCACTTCAAGACCTGTCATTACGGGCATGTTTTTATCCAGTATAGTTAAATCAACGCCGCCCGCTCTTAAAATCTTTAAGGCCTCTTCCCCGTTGCTTGCGTATAAAAACTTTTTACCGTAACCGTGGAGCTTCATAATACTGCGGATTGAATTGTACATGTTCTCCATGTCGTCTGCTATCAAAACAGTCATTTCTTTTATATTAATCATCTACTCTTTCTCCCTGAGTATTTATGGCAGCACCGCGCAGAGAGCCCCATAATGATAGTCTATTCTACAAAGAATGTACGTTTATACTGTATGATTACCGGCATAGTATAAAATTCTTATCGAACTGAATAATGTGATACATTAATATTAATATGGATTGTCGTGCTTGACATGTATAGTGTATCTGTTTATAATTCCTCAAGAATCATAAAACTATCTCAACAAATATACTGGCGGCTGTCGTGAATGTAAAAAATAAAATTATTGATTTTGTCATCTTTTTTTTAGGTGGCGGTATTGTATACACTGTTTTTCTGCTCTTCTTTACCAAAATCGTAGATCAACGTTCTCCCGTCATACAGGAATTTATCCCGCTCACACCTTTGTTTTTGATTTGCATATTTCTAATCTATAGTAACAAAGATTAAATCAATAAACCTCTTTCCCTGCTTCTCACACCTCATTTTCCGTTACTGAACGGCTCAACAGCTTACCAGCACTTTTCACAGTTTATAATTCCCTGTTCACTATTTAATCATTACTGCCCATGCATTAAACAAGTTATTATACCTGAGAATATATTCCCTATCGTCATCTGCACGTACCTTAAAATAGTCCATAACAGGTTCGTGAGCGCCTAAGCTGCCTTCATACCATCTGTCGACTATAGTTATGACTTTATACTCTCTGTCACGCAATTTGAAAGCAATTGGCCGCTCATTCACCTTATAACCGGAATAGACTTGGACATCAATATTTTCAAATTCCATAATTTTTTAAGCCCTCACCTTGTGGCGTGCTGGCATGATTATGTGTTTCTGTTTGCCTGTTACACGCGAAAAGTATATGCTTATATATAAAACAAAAAATACAGTGACTACCCTCAGATAAAAACAGAAGATATGAATCAGTGAGAACTCCGAGGAGCGATTATATTATGAAGCCAAAAGAATGGGAAGAGAAATATCAATCGCAAACATCCGGATCAATACCGGATGCAGCCGAGCTTTTGCAAACACATGTCCACTTTATTGCCGGAGGCAGAGCACTGGATATTGCCATGGGTACAGGACAAAATGCTGTTTTCCTGGCCCGGCACGGCTGTGACGTTACCGGGGTAGAGCGTTCTTCTACAGCAGTTTCACGTGCACAGCGTCATGCAAAAAACTGTGGCGTCTCAATCAATGCAGTTGAGACAGACATAATGGCTTATGATCTGCCTCAAAACTGTTTTGATATAATAATAAATTTCTATTTTCTTGAGAGAAGTTTGATACCTAAAATCAAAAATAGTCTTAAAAAAAACGGGATTCTTTTTTTTGAAACATATACAATGGAGCAACAAAAATTTGGCAGACCGAACAATCCGGATTATCTGCTTAAACCCAATGAGATTCTCACATCATTCCTGGATTTTTTTATTATTCTTTATCATGAGCGCATAGAACGTTCAAAGGCTATTGCAAGTCTTGTAGCGCAAAAATTGTGAGCAGTGAACAGGAAACCGTGAATTGTGAACAGTACATGCATTTTACGTTTTACGCTTCACCTCTTTCGTCTCACGCTTCACATCCGACCAGTTGCTTAACAGTTCAACCAGTAGTCGTACTCCCACACCGGTTGCCCCTTTGGGGATATACGGGCAGTCCTTCTTTGTCCAGGCAGTCCCCGCAATATCAAGATGTACCCAGGGAGTATCGCCGACAAATTCCTTAAGGAAATATCCGGCCGTAATCGTGCCGGCTTCCCGTCCGCCGACATTCTTGATGTCTGCGATGTCACTTTTTATCTGTTTACCATACTCTTCCCAAAGCGGCAAGGGCCACACACGCTCGCCCGTTCTGTCCCCGGCCCTGCGCAGTTTTTCTATGAGTTTTTCATTATTGCCCATGATACCTGATGCATGATTGCCAAGTGCAATAATACAGGCTCCGGTAAGAGTCGCCAGGTCGATAATTGCATCAGGTTTGTACCTCGGTGCATAGGATAATGCATCCGCAAGCACCAGACGGCCCTCTGCATCAGTTGATATTATTTCAATTGTTTTGCCTGACAGTGCTCTTACAATGTCGCCCGGTTTAAGCGCATGACCGCTGGGGAGATTCTCAGTTGCAGGCACAAGACCCACTACATGAACAGGAAGTTTTATTGCAGCCACCGCCTGCATTGTTCCCAGCACAGCAGCACCTCCGGCCATATCTGTTTTCATCTCCTCCATATTGTTAGGCGGTTTCAGTGAAATACCACCGCTGTCAAAAGTTATGCCCTTGCCGATCAGCACAACCGTAGGCACTTTTCTTCTTACTGCGGGTTTATATTCCATAATAATAAAACGTGCCGGTTCATCACTTCCCCGCGCAACGCCCAGATAAGAACCCATACCCATCTGAGCAGTGGCTTTTTTGTCCAGAACCTTGCAGCTCAAACCATGCTGTCGGGCAATTTTTTTGGCGGCCTGGGCTAAAAAGTTCGGTGTGGCACTATTACCCGGGCGAGAAACCAGATCGCGTGCCAGTATGGATGCGTGCGCAATCGCTTCTGTTCTGTGGACTTCACTCCGCACGTTACGTAACTCGTCTGCATCGCTCACCAATATGGTGACAGTATCCGGTCTTTTTTCCCCAGCCTCTTTTTGAGACGATTTAAATTCACTAAACCTGTAAAGGCCCAGCAGAATCCCCTCTAAGAGCGCTCCGATTTTTTCCCGGACAGAAATTCCCCTGGTTTGCACAAAAGAAACCGGTACAACAAAACTTTTTATTCCTTTGTCCCTGACAAAACGGGCTGCAGTTGCCCCGACACCCCGAAGCTTTTCAAGCGAGAATTCTTTTTCCTCTCCCAGCCCAACAAGCAGAACCCTTTTTGTTTGCACTCCTTCAGTTGCGTACAACATCTGTGTCTGGTAGAGCTTGCCGGGAAAGTCACCAAAACCATACACCTCGGTTATTATTCTACCGGTCAGCATATCAATTTTTTTCGCCGCCCCTTTGAGCATCTTGGCTTTCTCAAAAACACCCACTGCAATTATTTCATCCTGAATATGTTCTAACGCTGTTTCTTTAACATTTACTTTCAAGACCCTTTCCTCCTTGTGCAGCATAAATCATCAAATTTATTTTTCTTCTGTTGTGCATTTTAAATCACACCTTACATAAGAAGTCAACAACCCTCCGAGCGGGATATTCGACAATGGCATCGGAATTCTCTTCATGCAAACACTTATCGCAATAAAGTATTCATAAAAATAATCCATACGTAAAAAAAGCCCTTCACTGTGTGAAGGGCTTCAGGTGTCGGAGCCTTCCGGCGGTTACTTATTGGGCATAATAAATTTGGGCTTAAACAGCGCGATAAAGCTCGGGATGATAAGCAGGGCTCCAAACATATTAAACAGCAAAATAATAGCCAGCAGCAGTCCCATCAGGGCCTGAAACATCATTTTAGACATAAACCAGAACACAATACCGCACACCAGGGTTGTGGCAATGAAAACAATTGCTTTACCTGTTGTGCCCAGAGCCTGGCTGACAGCCCCCTCAAGCGTGCCCTTGTTTTGGTACTCCTCAATGATGCGGCTCACCAGATAAATACCGTAATCAACCCCCAGCCCGATACCCACGGATGATACCGGCAGGGTTGCGGTTGTCAGCGGCAGCGGCGGATTGTTGAGCACCATAAAGCTGAACGCCAGCACATTTGACAAAATGAGGGGAACCGTAATAATCAAGCCGGCAAAAAGCGACTTGAATATGAATGTGCAGAGTATAAATACCGTGGTAAGCGCCAGGATAAATGTCCAGATCTGGTACAGGGTCAGGGCTTCATTGATAGCGGCCTGCACGCCCACAGCGCCTCCCGCCAGGCGGTAGTGCATCACCGGCGGTTCTCCGTAAGCGTCAGCCTCATATTGCAGGGGCGGTTTTTCAGGAATCGGCGGCGGCTGTTCTCTGAAAAACCCGTCCAGCCAGTACACAAACTTGTCAAACCCGTGCCGCTCAACATCCTCTGCCCGCTTGCCAAACGGTGACTCGTTTCTGATATACTCATTTACCCGGTCTATTACAATCTTGATTGTTTCAGCGGTCTTGTCACGGCAGAAAATGATCACGTTGGTTACCATATCTTCATTATCGATGAACCGATCCCAGCCTCCCGGACCGGCCGAGTCGATAATCGACCGGAACAGCAGCATAAGCTGGGTATCCTCGGTTGGGGCAAAACGCCAGTTAACGTCATTGTCACGGATGGCCTGGTTGCGCATGGGGATGGATCCCAGCACTGACAGCACGGTCATGACCCGCATGTCAGGGGTCCGTTTCATAAACCGTGAAAAATTCAGGATATCCCTGATAACCGCAGGATGGCCGACGGCCTGCTGCCGGTTGCCTTCAACCACAATGTAGAGGGGATTAAGCATGGGCATAGAGAAGGTTATCCTGAAAGAATCCACATTGTAGCGGTGCCAGGGCCACAATATCTCAGAGCCGGGGACCGCATTGCCGATGGTGATATCATTGACATTGGTACTGCCCCATATAAGCAAGATAGCAGAAACAGCAAGTACCGGGTATTTGCCCCAGGCAACAACCCAGCGTCCTGTGCGCTGCAGCAGACGGTCCAGAAAACCCGCACCTTCCTCAGAGGTTTTGATGGGCATATAGGAAAGCAGAATGGGTATCAGGAACATGGCAATCGCAACTGTGGCAAAGGCCCAGAAGGCACACGACAGGCATATTTTCTGTAAAATTGGAATCGGCGTAAGCGCAATCACAATTATGCCGGAGGCATCGGTTATGATACCCGCAAAACCGGGTATAAACAGGTGCTCGATCACACTCTTGCAGGAAGCCTTCACATCCCCCAATTTATAGGCCTCCTCTTTGTAGCGTTTAATGACCTGCACCGAATGGGAGGCGGCCATGGCCGCTATCAGAAACGGGAATACCAGGACCAGCGGATCAAGATTGAATCCCAGTAAACTTAGAAACCCCAGCCCCCAGACTGCACTGATAGCTGCTGCCAGGATCGGCAGAATCATACCCCGCTTACTGCGAAAATACAGAAAAAATACTACCATCATTGCAATTACGGTATACAACAGGATCTTTAGTACGTCTTTGACATAATAGTCGATATAACCCAGGTGCATAGGCTCACCGGCAATAGCAATAATATGGTTTTCATTCTCGTATTTCTTTCTAAGCTGCCTGAACTCCTTAAAGCTGACTTGGTAATCAATCTCCTCCTCAAAAAAGTCCACCATGATGAGCGCCTTTTTGCTGTCAAGAGAAACCAGAGACGGGTAGCACATGGGGTTGCCATACACAACGCTTCTGAGCTCTTCAAGCGCTTCTGTAGTTTTGGGGACCTCAGGATACATGACACTTGAAATAGCCATGCCTTCGGCACTCATCTTGACATTTTTAACCTTGTTGCTGGCAAGGGACAGGATCTTAAATCGGTCAACCCCTTTGAAACGCAACAGGTCAACCGTAATACCCTTCACAATACTGAGTGTCTCATAGTTAAAAACATCCTGGTATTTGCCGCCGTCTTCCTTATCACGCACCTGCACCATAATGTACACTTGGTTGGCACCGCCAAACAGGTTGCGGATTTCATCATGCAGTTTTATGTAAGAATGATTCTTCGGCAGCAGATCGGGGAAGTTGGTCTTGACCGTGAGCTTGGTCACTGCCTGGTACAGGAAAAAAGCTGTTAAAAGCAGCATGATAATCAGGAATACCAGCCTTTTTTCTATGATTATATCAGCAAAGCGTTTCATAATATCTTGCAACTCCCTTGTACGGTTAAGTATCTATTCTGTTACCATGCCTTTAAATTCAAGAGCCTTGGGCATCTCGAAAAAATCCATCGCATAGGAAAGCCCTGAATAAAACTGCCAGGCACTGCCTCCATCAGTAGTGTGGACAACTGTGCCCCCTGCTCCTCCAATCCAGCCCTTTTGGGCACTGCTGAAACAAACATCCCGGAATGGAAACTTAGTTTTAATTACCTCTTGCTGCACCTGCCAGGTGTTGCCCCCGTCAATAGACATTAGATAGACCCCCTTGTCCCCGACAGCCCAGCCCCTGCCATCCCGCAGGAAAATGGTATACAGGGCCAGATCGGTCTGGGCCGGCAGCACTGTCCAGGTTCCACCGCCGTCAGTTGTGCGAAGCATGGTACCGTCAATGCCGCAAATCCAGCCGTTGTTCCTGTCGGTAAAGCAAATACCGAATAGCGATGGACGCGGGCGCGTCAGCTCATCCTCCAGGTCTATCCGTTCAAACTCTTTAGGCCTTGTAGCATGCCATGTTGTGCCGCCATCGCTGGTGTGCAAAATAACACCACGCTCACCAATAACCCAGCCGGTTTTGGCATCAATAAAAAAGACATTATTGTATATTTTATCGGATTCCTCACTCTGAGGCTGCCAGGTTTTGCCGCCGTTGCTGGTATGAATAATAGTGCTCCACTCGCCAACAGCCCACCCATGGTTCCTATCCGCAAAGAAGATACCAAAAAGATGTCTCGTCGTGCCGGTCTCCTGTCGGGCCCAGGTAGTACCGCCGTCACTCGTGTGCAGCACAATACCATTAATGCCCACAACCCAGCCGGTTTGAGTGTCAAGAAACACACCATCGATAAGAATAGACTCCTTGATCCCGGATTCCTGTTGTATCCAGCTGTCACCCCCGTCTGAGGAATGAAAAATAGTACCGTAGTTGCCGGTCAGCCAGATGTGGTCATCATCAGGGGCAATCACACCGTGTATGTTTTCAGGGGTTATCATTTTGATGTCCGGCGGTTTCATCTTCTGGCGTCCCTTAGTGCAACCGTAACCAAGACATATACTACAGATAAGTATAATCAGGAACCCTGCATTACTAAATGTCTTCATAGCGAGCACTGCTCCTCTATTATGGTAACAAAGTAGAAAATGTTATGCTGATGGGCTTTGTAATAATACAATCCTGGAAAAAAACAAGGCCTGTCCCTGTTGTCAGGACAGGCCTTTTACACAGTGCGTATTAATAGGTTTTCTGTAAATTGCTCAGCGTGTAAATGTTGGGATTAACAGGAATTCCGATTTTAATAGGTTGATAGCGTGTCATATCGGTGTAGCCTGAGTGCGTCCTCTGGAAGTCCTGCATGGTATAGCCGACCATAAAATTTTTCATTTCTCCCTGCTCGGTTTTGATATTTTGGGTATGATTGCAAAAACACTTCCAGAAACGGCCCAGCTGGTCATACATTTCCTGCCACATAATGGTATAGGTCTCTGCATCCAGATACCACACCCGTTTGCTGTAAAGATAATTGGGGTCCTTGTTAAACACTTCAACCACATAGGTATTGCAGCGCTCATAATCATATCCGTTTGCAAAACCCTGCCCCGACCTCCTGGTTGTCTTGCTCATATCCTGGCGTCGGGAAAGCAGCATCTCTTTTTTACCGATATACTTGTAAGTGTTGCGGCTCAGGTGCCCGTCCCACATGTTACCGTCATCGTAAATCTGGTCGGTGCCGTCAATCGCATTGGTACGCTCGGTGGTTGACAGACGCCTGATCCGCCTGAACTGGGCATAATACAGATAAGAAAGGTCTTCTTTATTCCAGTCGATATGGCGCATGGTGATAAAGCGGGTATTGAGCATTTCAGGAGGCAGATACATGTGCATGAACTGCCCCTTATGGTATCCCTTGGGATTTTTAGGTATGGCAGGCCGCGGATCAACTTCAGTACGGTGAATGAAGAACATCTCGGTGAATTCCTGTTTTGCCAGACGGTCGGTTTTAGTGCGGGGATTGATATTAGGTGCATGCCACATCATTTTGTAGGTATCCCCGCGCGTGTTGCATTCCATATTATAGGCAATTTCAAGTCCGGTCTTGGGGTCAGGGAAAGGCATCCCGGCAATCTCGGTGTAGTTGGTGATAACCCCCTCTGCGTCAGTTTTAACCAGCGGTGCATACTTTTTAGTGGCTTCAATCACACCTGTTGGCTCAAGAATCTGCTGATACGGAATAATCATGAACCAGTTGCCTTCCTCGGGTGCATGCCATCGTTCCGGGTCTTTTATCAGTTCTACGTATGAGGAAGGAAAAAACTCTGCAACCTGGTCGATATTGGTTTTATCAATTTTTTTACCTGCCCAGGTCTTTTCCCACTCCCTGACCTTGGCAAGCTCTTCCGGGGTATATGCCGGCACCGGATATACGACTTCCACGGCACCCGCCGGGACCGGTACCATAACGAACATCACTGTGATACATATACCTACCGTCATCTTTTGAAACTGTTTAAATCGCATTGCCGAACCTCCTGTCTCTATGTTTATCGGTTACATCACTTAAAACTCATACCGCAGACGCAGGATGATACTGTCCTTGGTGGAACTGACGCGCGAGGAATACCTCCCGCTTCGTTTAGCGCCTCCAAAGGCTGCATAGCCCAGGTCAAAGCGCCAGTGCACACCGGGGAAAATATAGCTGATGCTGGGCACGGCCATCCATTTGCCCACCCGCAGATAGTAATTTCCGGTAAAGATAAACATAAACGACTGGTTGAACAGCGGCTGTTGAACAAACATAATGATCTGATCAGTGGTCGAGTCGGTCCAGGCGTGGTTGCGGTCTGCGGTGACAAGGTCATGGTCGTGGTTAAAGATTTTTTCCCAGAAATAGGTAACACTGATATCCAGCTGGGAACCGGTGGCAAAGCGGCTCTGGGTGAACCGGGGGATGTTTATCCGCTTGCTGCACTGTAGGGCAACCCCCAGGATATTGCGCTTGGTCCAGCCGTACACCGCATCCGAGGCCCCGTTTGTGGCCTTATTCAAAGGCCGGGCAATCTCCATGAACCATTCAAGCCGCCAGACCGTGCTCCACAGTTTTTGGACCCACGTCTGGGCCGTACCCCCGACCGTGGTATAGCGCTTATAATACCAAACCTTATAATCGGGCCAGTCAGGAGGATTGATTGTTTTGCCCCTGAGCTGAGACCTCAGCCCGGCCTGGATATACAGCAGGGTGAAGGGTGTTATGCGGCGTGGATCTGCAACCGGTCCATCATCCCGCCCGTTCCACAAAAGCAGGGTCCAGTCGATATCCCAGGTATAGCCCCTGATGCGGAAGCCCCATTCGTAATTCTTTTTCAGATTCCAAGTGGGGGCATCCCGACGCCATTTTTGGCTCAGCCAGTGAAAAATGCCGAAATCAGGGCCCGGCTGAAAAGGATTGGTTTGGTGATAGGGAGCCCCATAGTGGGTGCCTTCGTAGGGAATTTCAATCTGGCGAAAATCACCCGGGTTGAAAATAAACTCAAACAGCAGGTTACCCGGCAGCTGGGACTGGTAAAAGCCCCTGATCATCCAGATGCCGCGTTTGACCTCTTCCCAGGTATCGACTCCCGGGACCCCCTTGCGCAAGTCAAGAGGATTGACGACATCTGCAACCCTGGCAATATCAAGTTGGCCCCAGATCACAATCTGTTTTCCGATACGAAACTGCCAGGGCCCCTTGATGATATCAACATAAGCCTCGGTAAGGATATCATCGTCAAAACTGCGCGGGTGCATATAATCCTTGCGGTCACGGTGTGGGATGTGCCGCCGCAGGTTGTCATCGATCAACGGTGATTTTTCCCACCACCACTTTAAACCGCCAAAGAGACGTATGGTCAGGTCTTCACTTTCCTTAGCTGTATAAAGAGCTTCTACCAGAGCACTTGTGGTGAGATAATCAACAGCTGTATCGTGGAACTCCTTTTCCCGGCTCGTCATGGTGGTCCTGATATAGGCCGTCTCCTTTACAAAACCGTTGATAATAAGCTTATTATCCATATAACGCATTTCTGCCTGGGCGTGCCGGTGCGTGCATAGAATGGTGAGCAAAGAAATGTTCAGGATAGTTACTGCAAATGCTGCGTACCCCCTCATGGTACCCTCCTTCCTGCAAATAAAGTGTTTATATTTAAAAAACTACTCTTATTGAACTCTCGGAAGGCTTTATTAAGAATAAATACTATCTATTTATAGAAAAAACAATAATTTTTTGGCCGCTGGGCCAAAAAACCTGTATAGTGACTGATCGTGCGACCACAATCCGGCACTATCGTTTTTCTCTGATTAAACGGTAGGTTACCTGATTGAAGGGATCCGGACAGCACCCATGAATGATATTCCTATCGGCCTCCCAGGCCATACCGGCACCTGAACACAGCAGTATCAGAAACTGATAAATCTCCCCATACAGGTATCCGCATACATCACCAATATTGAAGGGGTCAAGCTCAAGCTGGTGTCCTTCCCGGTGTCCCCAGGTGCACTTTTGAGCAACGCTAATAACTTCCAGAAAAAATCTATACTTATCTACACCGGGGAAGCCTTTATTGGTCATATTCCTGACATTTTTTTGTGTTTTTACGAAAGCAGGCTTTCCCTGTTCTGTCTGTCAAGGTCGGCCATAAAATCAGTAGGGGTTTGTTGATTGCTCATGCTCCAGAGGTCTCCATCAAAAATTTCTCCAGCATATGCAGCACAGTGTACCGTTAAAAAAGCGCTTTAATACTGAGTTCTGCCAGTTCCTTACCAACCGCCTTTTCCATCATAAAGCCTCCGGGATCTTTCTCCCGCATGTTTTGCCTGATTGCCTGCTTGCGCTCATTGAGACGTTGCATATATCCGACATCCTGCTCTTCATCTTTTTCCCAGAGACTGTGGTATACTTTTAGATAATCAAGTGCCAGACCAAGCAGGCGATCCTGCGAATCCTTTGTGCTGGGAGCAATATCAGCATTAATATAGTAAGGCGACGTCATGGCCCGGAACCAGTTGGGGTCACGGGTCGATAATTCATGATAATCTTTCAGGCCCCGGTTGTACACATCCTCTAAGGGCTCCAGATATTGCTCCATATAGGGAATATCGCAGATACAATCCGCCGCCGAATAAAAATCCAAGATGAAATAGCTGCCCTTGGCACTCTCAGCCCAGAAATTACAGTAGATAGGCAGAGCATGTTTATCATCGGGAAAGATATTGCAGGCATAGGACATAAGTTTGTCCCGAAATGATTGGCAGGTAATAACAATTTTCTCAAGCTTGGGGGCAGCATAGAGATACTTAAAACTCCACACCAAACCACCTCCCTTAAGATCCCACAGCGGCGTTATGTCCATGCCGTTATAGGTCTCCATTTTGGTGCCGCCAAACGTATCCAGGACTTCATGCATCTTTTCTGAATACTGAGGGAATGAATATTCTTCGGACATATGATAATCTCCTTTCTGTACAACTCACGGTTTAATTATAAAAGAGCGCCGTTCTTCAGCTACGGTAGAAGCATCCACAACCTCAAAGGTTCTGTTTTGCATGGCCGGGTTTGTGAGCGCATCTACACAAACGGAAGCTATCTGTGATCTTTGAATCCGCCCGGTAATTTTACCCCCCTCACCAAAGGCTATTGCTCCTGAGAGTTCTTTATCGGAATAGCCTCCCGGTCGAATAATGGTATACCTTATACCGCATGACCGTATAAAATCCTCTGATTTTGCTTTAGCCTTAAGAATTGGCCCCATCATCACCCGGTACATAAACGAAATAGCATTCCTGCTATTACCGGTACCGATCGATGAGATGACGACAATATGTTTAAGCCCCTGGGCCTTAGCAGCTTGTGCCAGATTCTGATTCCCCATGTTATCAATTTTGTCGTTTTCCTTTTTACTGAATGGCTTCCGGGACCCGATGGCACTTATCATAAAGTCAGCACCCTGCATCACTTTTGCCAGAGATGCCACGGAGGTAATGTCCCCCTGGGCAAACTCCACCCCCTCACCCTTAAGACCTTCCGGTTCTGGAGGGTCAAAGGGTGGGACCGTTAGAGCACGGACCTTATACCCACTTTTCACCAATTCCGTTACAACCAACCTGCCGGCCCGGCCCGTAGGGCCGGCCACGACAACGATCTTTTTTTCTTCTGTCATGGCAATTACCCCCTTATCATAAAACCTTACCAGGCATTGTTACAGCAACACCGGCTGTCAGTAACAACCCCTAAAAACCTCCTCTGCCTCATACAGTTGTATCAACAGGCTGCCTTGGCCAACCTGTTAAGAATAATGGAAACTTTTTTTAATGATTTTACAAGTTCTGTCTGTTCTTTTGCGTTAAGTTTTCCGAAAAGTTTATTCATTTCATTCTTGCGTGTAGCAACAAACTGTTTGTGCATTTTTTTTCCATAGCTGGTAAGTCGAACTTTCACTACACGCCGATCTCGTATATCTCTGACTCTTTCCAGCATACCGTCTGCCACGAGTCTGTCCACCATCTCAGTCATGCTTGGCATCTTTACGAGTGCTTTTTTGCTTAACTCACTCATGGTATACTCTTTATCTTCATGAAAAGCTGAAAGGGTCCGCATCTGTGATATGCTAAACGGTATTTCGGAAATGGCATCATTTTCCTTCGCCATCCTATTGAAAAGCTGCACAAAGAGATTTCGGACATCAACTAAATGTTTACCTATTTCTTCAACATTTTCCACAGTGTGGCTCTGCTTTGTCATAGTCTACCCCCTCCTTTTTTGTGAAGGTGTCTTCACCGGTATCTGTACGGATCAGTTGTAACAATGTCAGATGAATATGTACAAAAGAGTCCGGGCAAAGGATTGCCTTCATTGATATATTTGTGTCTTACCGTCTGAACTGATCAGGAATTAATATTTAGGAAAATAATATTTAGGATTCTAAATATATAGTCTCTCTTACCGCCTGTCAATGTTTTTGTAAAACCGGAAAGGCGTTTGCAAAAAGAAAATTATTGTTTAAACGGCGGAGTCGGATGCGTAGAATCATGAGAGCTGAGCATGAAGTGCAGGCTGTCATCACATCATTACTTATAACATTACAAAGATGCATTTACACATACAGTGGTGGCTGTGAATTGACTGATGCAATGACAACCCGGAAATGTCAAAATTCAAGCCCCACATGCCGAAGCAATGCCCTACGTTCAAATGTCACATATTGAAAGAATGTTGTCTTGTATTTGTTTTTTGGGGCCATTTAGATTTTCTTTGAAGTTTATAGCTCATTAAGAAAATCAACCGTTGCCTGAACGACCTGCTCCTGCTGTTCTTCTCTGGTAATATCAGCAGGGTTATCGCCTTCCTGAAGTTCACCTCCTTGGAAGCCTTCATACCAGCCAAAATAGGTATGATTACCACCCTCAATTGCAACGAACTGGGTATCGGGAGGTAAATGCTGTTCGGAGTCTTCAATCTCTTCAACAGTGGACAAACCATCGTTTGTACCGTAGATAGACATAGCTTTCACATCTTTATCATCAATCCTGAAGGTCTCTGAAGGGAAAGATGCCCACAGCACTATTCCCGCAACCTTATCATCAAACTCTTGGGTATAGCCGCTTGCTCCTACCCCCCCCAGGGAATGGCCGCCGATTGCCCATGTTGTAATATCCTCATATCCCGACATGACTCTGTTTGCCCGTTTCTGTCCAAAAATTGCAAGATCATTGGGCATACACACAATAAACGTCAGAAATCCTTCCGCTGCAATGGCGCGGGCAGGTGGCGCATATGCGCGTGGGTCAACCGCACCACCCGGATAAAAAATAAAAGCCTTAGTGGGCTGCACATCAGCCGGTTCAAAAAGATAATAGCATCGGTTAAATAAAGTCCGTGGCAATCTTTCTTTCGTTACCGTGACCTCGTCATCCGACTCCAAAGCTTGCAGGGCCGTTGGCAGAGGGTCACCACTGTCTGCTCTCAGGTTGCCGGAAATGCAAAGCAGCAATACCCCTGCCACTACAAAAACGATATGTATTTTTTTTATACCCATTACAACTCCTCCTTTAGAAATAATTGTAAAATTTTAAGACTGTACAGATGTATAGCATGTATGACTTTTAAGGTAAATACTTATATGCAAAGCTATACACCTTTATACTTATCCGGCCACAAAATTTTATGAAGTTGAACACCAAGTTTCACCTTCAAAGAGTCCTCCAGAATCCATGTTGCCAGTACTGCCGGTTGCAGTTTTCCCCACACAGGGACAAAGTGTATGCAGCGTACTGGAGTAGAGGCGCTCATTATCTGCGCCACAATCTTTTTGCCATACAGGTAATCTTCTCGCATGCCGATTACAAATTTTAATTCATCTTCTCCGGTAAGACGATCTAAATTTTTAAAGTCAGTATGCTCTGTTTGACCGCTTGAAGGACATTTAATATCCACAATTCGTATACACCGCCGGTCAACCTGATCTATATTCATAGTTCCATTAGTTTCCAACAGTACAGTATAACCAAGATCAAGTAACCGTTTAACCAGAACAGGCGTTTCCTGTTGCAGCAGCGGTTCACCTCCGGTAATCTCAACTAATTTACACCTGTACCGATCAAGGCGTGCCAGAACATTGTCAAGATCAATATCTTCACCATTATCATAAGCATACTGGGTATCACAATACGAGCATCTCAGGTTACAACCGCTAAGCCGAACAAATACACAGGGCGAGCCTGCAAAGGTAGACTCGCCCTGAATGCTGCAAAAAATCTCGTTTATCCTGAGAGTCATCTATAATCCACTGTGAACAGCCTGTAAAAGCTCTGGGAGGTCTTCAAAAAGTATATATGTATTTGCTAAAAATTTAGACTATTCCACACATGATCCCTGAATCATTAGGACCGCTAAACGGCAGCCTTGTAATCTGCTGCACCCCTGCTTCGGTCATCATATCTCTGAACTGTGATTCGGAATATGACTGCCCACGGGCGGTATTTACCAGCATGTTAAGAGAAAAAACAGCAGGGAACAAGGGTTGATCAAGGGTATCATGCAGGATGAAGTCATGGATGAACAGCTTACTGCCGGGCTGGAGCGCTGCAGCCGTTTTCTTCAGGATTGCTATACACTCATCCGGGCCTTCGCCATGTAATATATGCGACAGCCAGGCAGCATCATACGTGCCGGAAATATTTTCATGTAAATAGTCTCCGGCAATAAATTCAATGCGGTCTGAGAGAGAAAACTCATTGATTATGCGACGGGCGTACGGCTCAGATTCGGCAAGATCATAAATTGCGGCTTTCAATTGAGGATTTGCCAGGCAAAAATGTACTGCATGGGTGCCGGGACCTCCCCCAAGATCCAAAAGTTTTGTGCAGGTGCTGAGATCAATACAATCTGCAACCTCTTGTGCCAGTGCTGAAGCAAGAGTATGCATACCCATTAAAAAATTTTCGCGTTGATCATCTGTGATTTCATGATCTGCCTGCCTCGGTTTGCCTGTCTTGATTGAGTCAGCCAAACCAGCCCAGACATCAACAGTATAGCGAAAATGAGCTATCAGGTAGCCAACATACTCTTTTGAACCCTTTACAAGAAACTGTCTGCTCGCCTCTGTATTTTCATATACATCTCCCCTTTTAATAAGCAACCCCATGGCAGCCAGAGCGTTGAGCAACATGGCAAGTGCCCGTTGGTCGGCATGAATTTTTTCGGCAAGCTCACCACTTCTGCAACTGCTGTTTCCAAGAGTTGTGAAAATATCAAGCTGAACAGCCGCCTGCAGGACAAATGATTGCCAGCAGGCCCCTGATATCTTCAGCAATGTATCTGCATTCCAGTCTGTTTGTTTGTCCATAGATATAGTGCCCTAAAAGGAGGTGTTGCACGACAAAGCGGTCACTAGTCTCAAATCAGGCGTAGCTTGATTTGAGACTAGGTTAATAGATTACACAAAGACTCTCTCTTCACCTTTTTGCCGCTTTACCTCTGAGCCTTTTGCGGGCTGCTATTTCCGGTGCTTGCATAATTGCGGTTCCCAGTACACGGGTGCCCATGTTAAAGAGTTCTTTGGTGCTTTTCATAAATGCCGGTGAGATATCACCCACATCATTCCAGCCGTTTTCATTCGGGACAAGTCGTTCCCAATTATGAAACAGCCTTCCCCACTCGCTTTGAAGGGCTTCACGCATTTGGCGCTTGCTTTTACGAGGATACCAGTACAGGTCATGATAAATAACTGACGCAATATAGGACCAGGGTGCCAGCCAGGTCTTCAGAGACCACTCAAGCAGATTTTTGAGCCAGCCCCAATAAATTAAATGCTGCATACGGGCGGCAAACGTAATGTCTTTCAGGGGACCGACAAAATTCCAGTTTTCTCGGGCAGCCTCAACATCACCCACTATTTCGATCTGGTTCGTATCACCACAGCCCAGTCCCATTTCATGGGCAATCCGAATAAACTTTAAATCCATAGGATTCATACCCATCAGTTTTGCAGCAACAGCATCAATTGCCACCTGGTCTGCGGAGGCCAGAAGGACATTTTTCACATAGGGTGTCATGCAGCGCGGGCCAGGCCCATCACCGGCAAAGGTTCCATCCATAACCGCAAATACACCGCGATGGATCTTTTTCTGGATCATCAGCAGATCTACAAGCGTTTCATGGATCACCGGATGAGTCCAGTGGCGATGCTCGTTTAAAAGCCCGCCGAACGCATTTTTCATAGCCCCGGTCGTAGTAGTAAACACGTGGGTCTTAATAGTGGGCAGATGGAGAATATTTTCACCGATAAACCTCCGGGGAATCGAAAATCCTTTAGGATAAACATTATTCAGACATATGAATTTATCCGCCAGGTCACCCACCGCATCACGTATGTGAATCCATTCCTCGCCCTCATAGAGATGGATATTGCGTAACCCATGGGCTTCGATAACGTTTAACTGTTTATTTTCGCGTTCACCCAGATGTGCATCAATCACAACAGTACGGTTGTGGCAGCCATGGATCAGCTCAGGATTAAAGCCATCCCTTGCGAGTGCCCTGATCACGCCTTCAAGTTGCCAGGGTGTTGTTGAAGATCCCGGAAAGAAAAAATGCCATGAAATATTTATTTTCAACGCTGTATCAACTTTTTTATCAATTACCTCCTGATAACCGGCAAGATTCATCAGTTCGTGGTAGTCACGCAAAACAGTTTCAGGTCTAGTCCGCATAATTGCTACTTTGGCTTGTGACAAGGCTCTGCCTCCTTACTCTCTTGGCATGTTAGTAATGTAATAACTATAACAGATATCATGAGTAACACAAAAAGGCAACTGACTGCTAAAAAGATTATAGGCGCAGGAGATCAATAGCTTTTAACAGAACAAACATCTCTCCGTACAATTCTTTATCTTTTAGGCCTCTTGCCTTTATTACAAAGAACCCCGGTACGGTATCGTACCGGGGCACAGTATCTCTTTTTTGTTGCTTAATATCCTTTGTTATTTTTTAGGAGGAACAATCGTATCTTTGCATATTTTAGCGACTCTAAATTTCACAACGGTTTTTGCTTTAATCTGTATTTCTTCACCAGTAAGAGGGTTTCTTCCCTTGCGGGCCTTTCTCTTTACCAGCACAAGCTTACCAATACCAGGGAGCGTAAAGCTGCCCTTTTTCTTGGTTTCTTTAAAGGCAATGTCACACAAGGTGTCAAGAAAAGCATTCACATCCTTTTTGGTCATTTCCTGCTTTTCGGATAGTTCGCTTACCAATTGTGCTTTTGTTAATGGTTTTTTTTCTTTCGACATTGAACAGGTCCTCCTCTTGCTAAAAAGTTACAATCAAACATTCAACAGCTAACGTAGCGTTGCACAATACTATATAAACATTTTCAGTTAATCAAGAAAAAAATATGTTGCACACTTTTTTTGCTCGGCTGGTTCAACAGTGTTTTTTCTGTTGCAGAAGAAATATCAGAATAGTTCTGGCCGGCGTTATACTATAGAGACTATAAAGTTCTTCATCGTTTAATAGGGGAAGCTTCATCGGATTTTTTTCTTTGCAGAGTTACAAAGGGGGTGAACGTACATTCACCCCCCTTAAAATTCGGCAGCACTACACTTAATAAAAGAGGATCAACTCGATAAAACCGTAATTGTTGTCCCGGTGATGGGCACCGCTGGGAGCATCTTCCCAGTTGACATAGTATTCAAAGTAGAGTTTGGCCCGCCGGTGGAGATGGTAAATAATAAGGGGAGTAAATTGCTCCTTGTCCCAGGCACCGCTTCCTGTTATATCACGTACACGGTGTTGGTCATAATTTGCCTGGCAGTAACGCACGTAGAAATCCGTCTTGATCTTTTTAAATTTATACCCGACCATGACATACCACCAGTTGCATCTCACATCTGCAACCTCACCCCAGAAGTATTCTGCCTTGAGCGCAAAGGGCCCCTTATCATAAGCCAGATCAAGGCCGCCGCGGGTATGCTCATCATCATCTGTGGGATTACCCCTGAAATTGCCCCGTGTTCCCGGGTTGCGACCCATGATGGCATTGAATCCTCTCAGGTCATCATCAGAGAGCTTGGAGCGAAAGAAGGTTGCACCCATTTCAAGGCCGTCAACCGGCAGCATTGCAATACGCATACTGTAGGCCTTATTATTGTTGTCATCCAGATTCATCTGTCCGGTTCTCAGATACCGTACCCCACCCGGACGTGCGCCATACCGTGCCCTGTCTCCTGCAATTGACCAGCCATTAAAAACCGCAAAATTCATTTTAAGCTTTTTCTTATAGGTAGTCAGGTATTGAATGCCGGTGATGCGCGACTGGGCATTACTCTCATCAAAAAGAGAATAATCACTGGTTACCCGCCCTGTCGGTCCACCTGCGGCTGTTATACCATAGGCCCAGTTCCTGGTTTTTCCGACTATGAGTTTCCCCTGGATCGGGCCGATATTGAGGTTTCTGAACTCGGCAAAGGCGCTTTCGATAAATGTTGTAGGACCGGTCCAGTTGTTATACCTGGTATAGCCCTCTCTGCCGATCGCATTTCCGCTGGGGTGCCACCAGATATTAAACTGCCCTGAGATATTCTCACTGACATCGTAGCGGAAATTAAAGGCAATCTCGGTCACGTCAAATGAGTGCTGCTCATTTTGTCCGTCCCACCAGCGTGAGCGTACATAACCGCCTATCTTAATATGGCCGAATTTTTTGGTCAGATCATCAAGCACCCTGACCTTGCCTGATACTTCGGCAACCCTTTCTTCGGCTTGCCGGGCCGCCTCTTCGGCTCGTTTTTGGGCAGCTTCTGCATTTTTCTGTGCGTCACCAAGCTGGGCTTCAAGATCGGTTATCTTCTTCTGCATTTCCTCCATATGTTTTTTGAGGGTTGCGATCTGATCTTCAATGTTGCTGCTGAAAACGGTCCCCGGTAGGCATACGGCACTGAGAAAAATAACTGCAAAAAATATGTACATATTCTTTCTCATAACACCCCCTTATAACATTAGCTTTTTAATACTCTAAAAAAATATTACAATATTTTTGCTGATATGTATTATCTGCTAAATTAGTGAAAAACTATAATATATCTTTTACCCTGTCAAGATTAAAATCCAGAAAAATCATAATACGATTATTGTCTCTAACAGAAGGGTGACGACCCTGGGACATACAAATCATCCAGAGGGGTGAAAAGCAAAAAAAACTGCTGCGTGAATACAAAAAAAGGCCGGTCCAACAGAACAGGCCTTTTTATTTTGATACTATGCAGTATATGTATCCCTAGTACAGCTTCAACATTTGATTTTATCAGTTCAACCACTGGAAACGGTCGGTGCGAGCACATAGCCCCCAGCAAATGCACCGACTGTTTCCAAGCTGGGGGAATCTACAAATTTAAGCTTGAAGCTGCCCTAGAAGGCATACATTGTTGAAAAGGTATAGCGCATACCATTATTAACATCGCTGAACCTTTCAGTCTCTTTGTACTGTACTTCAAAACCCATTTTAACCGCACTGGTCACCGCGAACCAGGTATTAAAGAAATAGGTTTCATTCTTGGTAAACTGTCGGTCATTCAAGAAACCCTTCATGCCCTTCATATCGCTTTTGTTGGGGTCATCAATACCATAGCCAAGCGACATGTTTACCCTGGGGCTCAGGGCATACGTCAGGCTTATCCAGCCGCCCCGTGACCTGATAGTGTCGGGGCGTCGGTTGAAATCTCTGAATCTGTTATCATGCACATTAATGCCCATGTCATAACGCAGCCATTCCCGGTCAATACCTTCACCGATCCAAGGCTCAGCCATCAGCTTGAACTTACCCAATATCAACCGCAGTTCAAGGGCAAGTATCCAGGCGTCAACACTGTTGTCTCTACCCCATCTATTTTTGGTGGTCGTAAAGTTTTTCCAGCCGCCTCCGAGGGCCAGCAGTCCGCCTTTGCCGAGTATTCCGTTTTTATAGGAGATTTTACCGAGCATCCACGGCATGCGGTCCTCTTCAGCCGTGCTGATGCGTCTGTGTTTCATGGCAGAGGCCATGAACTCAAAGTTGCCGACATTTTTGCGAAAGGTTACCTGAGGGACCCGCCACCACAGGTTGCCTGATGCCGACATAATGCCGAATTCAATCATAGCAGGATTCAGCGATGCAATCGGAATCCAGTCCTGTCCTACCAACAGACTTGCATTCCAGTCGTCATTAGTGAGCTTTACATACCCCAAACGCATACGCGGAATGAGGTTATTGCCTGAGTTGGTTCCATAAAAATCAATCTCCATCCGCGCTTCACTAAGCCACTGGTCATCCCTTCGGGATACTTTAAGGCCGAAGCGGGTATCGCGGGGATTAAAGTTTGTGGAATCATTTTCAGAGTCACCACGGCCGACAACACCAATTAAGTCATTGTATCTTCTGAATTCAGCCGTATCATAATTTATATCCACCTTCACCCGGCCGTAAATCTGCATATCATATTTCCCCAGCACAGCACTGAGGCCCGGAGTCCCCAGCCGCCCGGCTGACTTCTTCAATTCCTCTATCTCTTTGCGATCGGTTTCTACCATCTCCCGGAGCCGAAGATTTTCCTGCTCTTTGGCTTCTTTTTCTCCCTCCACTTTCTGTCGCAGCTCGGCATTCTCTTTTTTCAACTTGCCAATCTCTCGTTCCATTTGCTCCAGGCGTTTTAGTATATCTGAATCAGAGGCTGCTGCAAAAGCAGGGGATAAAATAATAAACAGGGCAATACAAACAAAGGTGTACCCCTTGATTAATACAATTTTAGCCTTCATCGAGTATTCCTTCCTTGTATCCATAAAAATTTTTTAATTTTAAATATCCTTTTGTAGCTACAGTGGCTTAATCTTCTTCTGGTTCTTCCATTTCCTGAGCAGCAAGCGAAAATCCGATGACAAACGGTGCCGGCAGATCAACCCGATTAGGGCTGGAGATACCGCTTATGTAGGCCCCCACATAGACGAATCCGAATACCGAGTCTATATCTACACTTGTGGCGATACTAAACGGCGTGGTTGCAGATTCACTGATGATTAGCTGCCCGGCATCCAGGCTGAAACCG
>JANQFE010000108.1 GCA_028278025.1 Thermodesulfobacteriota bacterium
GCGGGGGCGCTTAAAGGAGCCGGCCCGGTGGGTACAAGCTGGTAAACAGTCTTTGCTTGTGACCGGTTTGTTCAAAAGCCTTTCGGGCTGTTTCAAACAGTGCAGCGATTCTAGTCCTGAGGCGCTGGTTGGTAATAAGGCCGATGGTATAATAGACCCCTTGCTTCTCCAGCATCCGGTAGATCCGGGGCACGGCAAACCCGGCATCAGCACGAACAACAATGGGTGTGCCGCGGGATAGTGTTTTTTTAATCGTTTAATGAGCCGCTTTAACACTGAGTCGGCCCGGTGAGAGGCATGCACATTGCCGGGCCGCAGAAGAGCTGCCAGGGGGAATCCCGTCAGGCCGTCAAACACCAGCAGGGGATGCAGCATGTGCTGCTTATAGAACCCATGGAAAAAGCTCAGCTGCTGAGCACCATGAGTCGGATCATCGGTGGAATCAATGTCCAGCACAATTACCGGACGGTTATGCAGATGGGTTTTGAGGTACAGATCAACCAGCTTTTGTGACAGTTTGTGCAGCTGCCTGGGTCCGGCAGCATTCTCAAACCGGCACAGCGTGGGCTGAGAGGCAAGCTCAGGACCGCTCAGGGGAAGCTTCTCGGCGGTGATCTTTATTGCGGGATCACCACGTAGTTTGGCCGCGTCGTTGGTATCTTCATAGCCCATGGCTATGCTCATGACCCGCTGGCGCACAAGGCTACGCAACTCGTGCGTTATGCGTTCCGGGCAGCGGTTGTCCTGCAGGCCGGCGGCTATGGTTTCAGTAACTTTGTATCGTTTATCAAGTTCCCGCAGCAGCAGGCTACCGCCATCTGAGGTGATATGACCACCTTCAAAATCGGCGATAACTTCTTTAGAAAAAAGACTTTCAAAGTGGAGCTGTTTGTGGCAGAGTGTCTTCATAAAGGACACCTGGTTTTAGGTTTTTTGTTTCGCTAAAACAATACCTTATCAGATGTCCTTTTGTTCTTAAAGCTCTATTAGTGAATTTTTCGGGCTAGATAGATCATTTACTTTTCTTTGCGTGCTCCAAAGAAAAGTAACCAAAGAAAAGGCACCCTGCAACTTGTCCGCCAGAGGCGGATACCCTCGCGGCCGGATTTCAATCGGCGGGCCAACAAACTCACCGCCTGCGGCGGTTCAGACATGTCGACCCGTTCGGCTGAGCTCACGGCCGAAGCCTTAAATCCGCCTGAAATCCCTGCACTCGGCTGCGTTGCAATGGGATAGAGAAAAACTATGATGAGCAAAACGCAAGAGCTTTTTTTCAATCAGAGCTGTATGAATATCAGAGGAGATTTTGAAGCCCCCTTTTAGGGAGCATCATTTTGAACACACGGTAGTTATAAAAGCTCTATAAAATCTATCAGGATATGCCCGGCTTCATGTAAAAGCGGGTCGTCCTTAGTGTCATCGGGGTCTTCAGTCTCCGGAGTTTCTTCCTGTTTGAGCTCAGAGATCTTTTCCAGAGGTTCCTGATTTTTGGCTATGCGAAGTTTATTTTCTATGGCAAGCCTGCGCTTGTCGGCATCTTCCCGCTCTTTTTTGCGTACGGTTTCCTTCAGAGAAATTTCTGTTTTCTGCTGGGCTTCTTTAAGATATGCCAGCAGGTCAAGAAGGTATATATAGTCAGGGGCCTGCTGGATACGCTGCTGGTGCTGTTCACGCAGGGCAGCAATTGTCTGTGAAAGGTCAGGTCCGGCAGTATAGTCAACCGCAGCAATTTCATCCCAGGGTAAGGCATCGGGCAGGGCACTTTCCCCGATTTCTTTTACATCATATAGACTTGGATATGAGATATCCGGAATAATGCCTTTGTTCTGGGTGCTGGCCCCTGTAATGCGGTAAAATTTTGCCTGGGTAGCCTTTAGTTGTCCCCTGCTCAAGGGGATGAGAGATTGCACGGTTCCTTTTCCAAACGTTTGTTCGCCTATAATAATTCCCCTGCGGTAGTCCTGAATAGCCGCTGCAAAAATCTCTGAAGCTGAAGCGCTCAGGCGGTTAACCACCACGGCTAAAGGGCCGTTGTATATAATTTCAGGGTCAGAATCCCTAAGCACTTCGACTCTTCCTTTTGTATTGCGAACCTGAACGATCGGACCCTCCTCCACAAACAGTCCAACCAGTGCAGTTGCTTCCTGAAGTGCACCACCGCTGTTGCTGCGCAAATCGATAATAATTCCGCTAACCTGTTCAGTAATCAATTCTTTCAGCAGTTGTTGCACATCCCGTGTTGTGCTTGTATAGAGAGGATCACCCTTCTTTAGGGCTTTGAAATTGAGGTAGAAAGCAGGTATATCAATGATACCGACTTTATACTTTTTCTCATTATGATCAAGGTCAATGATATCTTTATGGGCGGATTGTTCCTCAAGCTTAACGGTATTGCGGACAATTTTAATGACTTTGGTCTGCTGTTCATCCTCGGCCTCCACGGGGATGATTTCAAGCTGCACCAGGGATTTCTTGGGACCGCGGATTAACTCTACCACATCATCAAGACGCCAGCCGATGACATTGACAATTTCTCCTTCGAGTCCCTCTCCTACACCAATAATCCGGTCACCGGGTTTAAGCAGCTTTGATTTGTCTGCAGGGCCGGCAGGAACCAGTCTGACAACTTTTGTATATTCATCTTCACCTTTAAGATAAGCTCCAATGCCTTCCAGTGACAAACTGAGATTAATATCGAAGTTTTTTGATGTGCGTGGTGAAAAATACTGGGTATGCGGATCATAGGATTGTGCTAAAGCGTTTATATAGACCTGAAACACATCTTCACTGGTCGTTTGTCCTAGCCGATTAAGCTGGTTGCGGAACTGCTTTGTGAGAAGCTCGGTTATGTCATCAAGTGACTTGTCTGAAAGCTTCAAGCTCAATGTCCTGTTCTTTAGTTTTTTGAGCCAGAGCGCATCGAGTTCGCGGGTGCTGGCAGGCCAGAAAGCATTGCTTCTATCGGTTGCCAGGGTTTCATTGCTCTCAAAATTCATGCTGTCAAGACCCTTTGCCAGACGGTTTATAAGAAAGACAAGCCGTTCAGCACGCCGCTGCTGGTAACGGTTAAATATTTTAAAGGCAGGTTCAAGGTTACCGGCTTGCAGAGCATCGTCCAATTGGTACCGGTATCTTTCGAAATCGCTGATATCATTAATCATAAAATAACTTCGGGTGGGATCAAGGTCGGACAGATAATTGTCAAGCATCTCGGAAGAGAGCTGATCATTGATGCTCACTTGGCGATAATGTTTGCGTTTCAGTTTTTTTACAACCGCTCTACTCGTTTTTACATGTACTGCAAGGGGCTCAAGCGGCCTGTAAAACTCGTCTGCATCAAGGGTTGCCGGTGCCCCGGATACTCCTTGAGAGAAAATGAACATGGCGGCAAGCAGAATACCACAGCCGATAAAAACCTTTATTTTTTGTAATGTTCTCAAATAATAATTAAAATTCATGGTTTCGTAAATCCAGTGAACAGTTGTTAAAAAAAATTACTATGGGCATGCTACAATAATAATGTATTCCAGGAGGAATCATTGAATAGACCCCTGTTTTTAACAGGGGTATCTTTTACATTTTACCTTATTATAACTGTTATGAACACAATTACTTCTTTTTTTTTCTTCCTTCGGACAGCATAGGTTTATTCGATCCACTTTATCTCTCTGGCTGTTTTCTCACCAATAATCACATCATCCAGACTTCCGGGCATTACAGTAGTGGTTTCTGATATCGGAATTCTACTGCCCATAATTTCTGCCATTTCCTGAGGTAGGCGGGGCCACTGCTCTGGCTCTGCAAAGCCATCCGGATAGATAGGCTGTTTTGTTGCCGGATCATATTTGTCCGTTGCCCCCAAGGTATGCAGCAGCTCATGAGCAATTACTACATTATCTTTTGCCGCCAGTTTACTGTCGGCAAATGCATAGACAACACCAAGTAATCCTTTCTGCAGTCCCAGCGAATCTGAGAGTCTTTCAAACCGTTGCGGGTTAAAAAAAACAATAAATATGCGTATGTCTGCAAGGGGGCCTTCATAGGTATCGACGGCATACGCCCAGTAGCGCAGCTTGAGGCTCCACCAGACAGTGCTGAACACATTGCCATTTTGTGGCGGCCGAGGCGGAATCTCATGGACTTCAGGAGCCAGTTTTATGCTAACGGGACTGTTCAGGTTCACGTCATAGTGTTTTGCTTCTGCAGCAAAAAAATCTTCAAGAGGTTTGAATGTTATATCCTGCAGGGAGGCAATGTAGTTTGCTGAGACCCTGCTATGATCACCATTAACAGGATACACTATGACGCTGAGCGGTTTGTCCCAGCTGGTCGTACGCAGTCTGGCCAGATACGTACTTAATGCTACAAAAAAAAGCAGAGCACTTAAAATAAAAATACGCAGTATGCGAATTGTAAGCGGCCAGGTTCCAGATGAGTGCGTTTGTTTTGAAGCAGCCGAAGCTTTTGGAAATGTATCTCCGCGGGGCCTGTATCTGCTGAAGATAATGCCGCAGCGCATACACTCAGGTGCCGGGTCCTGCTCACCTCCGCATTGCGGGCATACAATCTTTTGACTTTCCAAGTATCACCTCAGCTCAGGGCGTACTGCCAAGCAGGCCTGCTTAAAGATTCAAGTTTTCTCACTGAAGAGCTTATCTGTCTCCTGTTCTGTAAGAATTCCGCGCTCCAGAACAACCTGCCGGATGGTTTTACCCGTTTCATAGGCCTCTTGTACAAGGCGGGCGGCACGGTCATACCCGACAACAGGCACCAGACGGGTTGCTAGGGCAAGACTTTGTTCAACCATGGCAGAGCATCTTTCATGATTTGCGGTAATTCCGTCTATACACTGCTCAGCCAGCAGCCGGCTGGCAGCACTCAGCAGATCAATGGATTGGAGCAGATTATAAGTAATTACCGGAAGCATGGTGTTAAGCTCAAACGTACCTCCCTGGCCACCCAGGGTTACGGTACTATCATTTCCGATCACTTGGGCGGCAACCTGGATAACAGCTTCAGGAATAACCGGATTAACTTTTCCCGGCATAATTGATGATCCCGGCTGCAGAGAGGGCAGGGTGATTTCACCAAGGGCACAGCGGGGTCCGGAGGCAAGCCAGCGCACATCATTGGCAATTTTGACCAGACTCACTGCCAGGGTTTTCAGCATACCGCTGGCCTCTACGGCTGCATCCTGGGCAGCCTGGGCAGCGAAATGGTTGGTGGTCTCGTAGAATGTGATACCGCTTTCATCTGCAATAAGCTTTATTACAGCGGCAGCAAAATCAGGATGGGTGTTAATCCCGGTTCCTACCGCAGTGCCGCCGAGCGCCAGTGCGGCAAGGGCCTTCTCAGCCTTTTCCATGCGGGACAAGCCCTGCTCAATTTGAAACGCATAACCGCCAAACTCCTGTCCCAGGGTTATGGGAACAGCATCCTGAAGGTGTGTTCTGCCGATTTTGGTAATGTGAGCAAATTCCCGGGCCTTGTGTTCCAGGCTTTGCATAAGGGTCTTTAGGGCCGGAATCAGGCTGGTGCGAATTTGTATCAATGCTGCAATATGCAGTGCCGTGGGAATTACGTCATTGCTTGATTGTCCCCTGTTAACATGATCGTTGGGATGTACCGGCGCTTTACCTCCGCGCCTGCCGCTGAGCAGTTCATTAGCACGGCCGGCAATTACTTCATTCATATTCATGTTAGTTGAAGTGCCTGACCCGGTTTGAAAAATGTCCACGACAAACTGTTCAGGCCACTTACCGTCAATGACTTCCTGGGCAGCCTGTATAATCGCCTCTGCCAGCTCTTTTGCCAGCAGGCCCAGATCACAGTTGGTCTGGGCAGCGCATTTCTTAATGAGAGCCAGCGCGTTAATGAAAGACGGCGGAAACATCAGCCCGCTGATGGGGAAATTCTCTACGGCCCGTTGCGTCTGCGCCCCGTAGCAGGCATGCTCGGGAACCTTTACCTCGCCCAGGGCATCCTGCTCTATGCGATATGTCATGTTCACCTCCCATAACCTGTTGTAGTTATTATTGAAACCGCTGACTGACACGGCTGCAGGGCCTAAAGTGAACTAAAATGCCTAAAATTATTTATACATTAATTGCTGTTTAGGATTTAGTATCCGCTTTACGACGTATGCTTCTTGTTTAGCGTTAATTATCCCCGCCTTTGGCGGGATTTGCGCTTCGCTCCAACCAGCAACCAGTTATTTTTTCTTAGACCGGATTTACTGGATGAACCGGAGGTTGTTTTCAACATGGCCGCTGCCATGTTGAAAAATCATGTCA
>JANQFE010000136.1 GCA_028278025.1 Thermodesulfobacteriota bacterium
TCAATGAAGAACCAGTAATTTTCAAATGGCATTATAAAATGGATGAAATTTCAGTTGCCTGATATGTGCTATATTATTTATGGAACTGACTACTAGATAGTATTACTGAATGATAAAAAGGGCCCTTTTAGGGCTCTTTTTTATGGATGTTTTTCAAACAACTGCATTTAAAGCAGATAAAACAATTGACAGTTCAGTCAATATTTTGTATATGTAATACCATACTAAACAACGAATAGGGGTTGTTAGAGCTTTCTAAACAGAGAGCTAAAAAAGGCTGCATTGTTGTTCAGTCTGCCCATCTTGAATGAAGTTCCACGCGCATCTAAAAAACATGCCTTTTTTGGCTTTTTTTATATCATTTAATGATAGAGAAGTCAAAATGGAAGAAATTATCAAGCTAGATGAAAAAAAACTAGACAGGATTATTGCGCACTATGCCAACACGCACGGGGAAGTGATGTCCACCTTGGAGGCGATTCAGGAAGAGGAGGGCTATATTCCCAAGGAGGCGCTTAAATACGTGGGTGAAAAAACAGGTATCCCGCTGTCGCAGCTATACAGCGTGGGTACATTTTATGCCGGCTTTAGTTTGAAACCGCGCGGGAAACATATCATTACCCTGTGTGAAGGTACCAGCTGTCATGTGCGCGGCGGCCCCCGCCTGTTATCGGGACTTTTTGAGCTGCTTCAGATTCCGCAGGAGGAACGCAGTGAAAAATCCGTTACCACAGAGGACCGGCTGTTTACTATCGAAAAAACCCGCTGTCTGGGCTGCTGCAGTCTGGCCCCGGTAATTAAAGTCGACGAGGATATCTATGGATATCTCACCCCCAAAAGATTGCCTGAAATACTTAAAAAATATGAATGGAATGACAAGTGAAATTAAGTAACCTTGACTATCTAAAACAAGTTAAACAGCAGGGCCGGGATAAAATGTTTCCCGGCAAACCGCGAATAGCAGTCGGTTATGCCAGCTGCGGGATTGCCGCCGGGGCGGATAAAGTTTACACTGCGTTTGAGGCGGAGATCAAACGCAGAAAGCTGGATGTGCTTCTCACCAAAGTAGGCTGTATCGGGTATTGTACGGTTGAGCCCCTTGTAAATGTGAGCATGCCGGACGTGCCGCTGGTTATATACCATAATGTAGCGGAAGATGACGTGCCGGGAATACTTGATGGAATTGCTGCCGCCAATCTGTCCCGCAGTAAAGCTCTGTGCCGGATTGAATCCTGGGACCATATTACCAGGGGCAATATAGTACAGTACGGTAAGGGATTTACTGACATTACCCCCTATGCGCAGGTACCCTTTTTCAGCAAACAGCACAAGATTGTGTTGCGCAATGCCGGACTCATTAATCCTGAAGACATTGAGGAATACATGGCTGTAGGCGGTTTTTCAGCGCTGCACAGCGCCCTTACCACGATGACACCCGAGCAGATCATTGATGAAGTGCTTGCAGCAGGTCTGCGGGGCCGGGGCGGTGCCGGTTTCCCGACCGGCCAGAAATGGAAGTTTGCCCGTAATGCCAAAGGGGACACGAAATATATTATCTGCAATGCCGATGAAGGCGACCCCGGCGCATACATGAACAGAAATGAAATGGAAAGTGACCCCTGCATGCTCATAGAAGGGATGATTATCGGGGCCTATGCGATTGGTGCCGGTCAGGGGATCATCTATATTCGCGAAGAATACCCTCTGGCCATCAAACGGCTGCAGCATGCAATTAAGCAGATGCAGGATTATGGTTTTCTCGGTAGAAACATTTTTAACTCCGGATTTGATTTTGACATCAGTCTTGTAAAAGGTGCGGGCGCCTTTGTCTGCGGTGAGGAGACCGCACTTATAGCTTCCATAGAAGGGTTTCCCGGCCGGTCACGTAGCCGCCCGCCTTTTCCGGCTGAAAAAGGACTGTATACCCAGCCAACCAATATCAATAATGTTGAGACCTGGTGCAACATTCCCGTGATTGTTTCGCGCGGCGGGGGCTGGTTTGTTCAGACCGGCACCGAAAAAAGCAAGGGCACCAAGGTGCTTTCTCTGGTTGGTAAAATCAGCCAGGCCGGCCTTGTTGAAATTGCATTTGGTACACCTATTAAGGCTCTGCTGTATGATATCGGCGGCGGCGGTCTGGAAGGCCGGCAGATTAAAGCGGTTCAGACCGGCGGGCCATCCGGTGGATGTATACCGTCACGCTATTTTGAATCAGCAGTTGATTACGAGAGCCTTGCTAAACTGGGTTCAATTATGGGTTCCGGCGGTGTTGTAGTCGTGGACGAAGATACCTGCATGGTTGATACGGCCCGCTATTTTGTTGATTTTACCAAGGAAGAGTCCTGCGGCAAATGTGCTCCCTGCAGGGAGGGACTGCAGCACATGCTTGATATTCTGACACGCATCTGTGAAGGCGAAGGCACGCTGCAGGATATTGAGGTTCTCAATGAGCTTGCTCCGCTCATAAAAACAGCCTCGCTGTGCGGGCTCGGCCAGAGTGCCCCGAACCCGGTGATGACAACGCTGCGCTATTTCAGGAATGAGTATGAGGACCATATTAAGGAAAACCGCTGCCGTGCCGGCGCCTGTGCAAATCTATACCTAGCACCGTGTGAAAATGCCTGTCCCATCCACATGAATATCCCGGCCTACCTGAGCCTGCTTAAAGAGGATAAGATTGCAGAAGCCTATGCATCAATTCTACAGGACAACCCTTTACCTGCCACAACCGGGCGAGTGTGTCATCATCCCTGTCAGATCAGGTGCCGCCGCAATGAGGTGGATGACACGGTCTCTACTAGGGAAGTGCACCGGTTTGTTGCCGACTATATGTCCGAGAATGGGCACAAACAGCCGAAAAGTGCAACCCGAACATTGAAAAAAACCGGTAAAAAAATTGCCATAGTCGGTGCCGGCCCGGCAGGCCTCACGGCAGCCTATTATCTTGCCAAACTGGGGCATAGCGTTACTGTGTATGACTCCTATCCCGAGGCCGGCGGTATGCTGGCCTGGGGTATTCCGGATTTCAGACTTCCGCGTGAGGTCCTTAACCGGGAGATTGATTTTATTAAAAAAGCCGGGGTTGTCTTTAAGTTCGGCACCACTATTGGTAAGGATAAAAGTCTCAAAACGCTCGCAAAAGCCAACCATGCGGTTTTCCTGGCAATCGGGGCCCATAAGGAAATGTCACTGCAGGTTAAAGGAGAAGATCTGCAGGGTGTGCTGAGCGGTGTTACCTTCTTAAGAGATGTAAACCTGGGCAAAGATGTCAGCACTGGCGATAAAACGGTTGTTATCGGCGGAGGCAATGTTGCAATGGATGCTGCCAGGGTTGCCAAACGCCTCGGCTCTGATGTTACCATTGTCTACCGGCGGGAAAAGAAAGATATGCCGGCAGAGGAAGAGGAAATCAGTCAGGCCGAAGAAGAAGGCATCCCCATTATGACAATGGCGGCCCCCGAAAGAATACTTGGCAGAAAAGGGGCTGTGCGGGGTCTTGTGGTCGCGAAATGCGAACCCGGGGACTATGACCAGTCCGGCAGGCGGCGTCCGATCCCCGGCAAAGATACTGTGACGATTGAGTGTGATACGGTTATTTCGGCGATCGGCCAGCGCCCGGATTCTGATTTTATCGGCAGATGCGGCATTGATCTGCAGAGGGACGGGACCGTGGAGGTGAATCCGTTTACTCTCGAGACCAATATCGACAAGGTATACGCCGGAGGAGACCTTGTAACCGGGCCTGATACGGTCAGCGGCTCTATGGGCTATGGTAAACGCTTTGCGCAGATTATTGATGCCCGGCTTATGCCTCAAGAGCGGACCCATAAAATAATGAAGCGTTTTGAATACAGCAATGAAGTGTCCTTAGAACCTCGGGGCGGCGATAGAAATCTCATGCCAATGGTTGCTCCTGAAGCACGCAGGGGTAACTTTGACGAAGTAACCAGGCGTTATGAGCTTCCGGTTGCTCAGGTAGAGGTTACCCGTTGCCTGCGATGTGATGTGAAAGAGTGAAGATTATGAATACCGTAAAAATAGCTTTGAATGGAAAGACATACCAGGCTGAAGAGAAAGAGCCGGTACTTAAGGTTGCCCGCAGAGAGGACGTTGATATTCCGGCGCTGTGTTACCATGAAGGGCTGGACTCCTACGGGGCCTGCAGGCTTTGTCTGGTGGAAGTTACCGGCGGCGGCCGGCCGGGCATGACAACCTCGTGTACGCTTGCGGCAACCGAAGGTCTTGAAGTACAAACAGATTCGTCCGAAATTGCCAAGATAAGAAAAGGGCTGCTCGAGCTCTATCTGGCTCAGGCCCCGGATGCCGACTACATTAAAGAGCTGGCTGCTCAATACGGTATTAAGAAATCCCGCTTTGCACGTTCGCGCGAGCCCGGTGCACCGGTGCAAAAATGTGTGCTGTGCGGCCTGTGTGTTCGCATATGTAATGAAGCCATTGGCGCAAGCGTTATTAGTTTTATCAGCAGAGGCCCTGAAACCGAGGTAAATTCTCCCTATCTGGAACCGTCACCAAAATGTATCGGCTGCACGGCCTGTGCTGATGTATGCCCCACAGATGTTATCCAGATTACCGACAAAGATGGTATCCGAATGGTGGAAACCTGGTCGGATACACAGGTGGCCATGAAAAAGTGTTCCATGTGCGGTGCCTATTGTGCGCCGGAGCCTTTAATGGATACTGTTTACCGGGGAGTGCCTGATCTGGATGAAGAAGTGAGAGAATTGTGCATTAAATGCAGAAGAAGATTAAAAATTAGAAAATTTTCCCAGATGACAAAGTAAAACTCCGTGTAAACACACAGTAAAGCTGTAAACCGCTCTGGATGAAAGCCTGCCCGCCCAATTTTTTTTGGATCTTAGTTTGTCTTATGAATTGACAATAATTGCTTTAAATGATACCTTTAAAAGGTTTATAAAAGATGTGTACGGACATAATATTTAAGTTAATATCCCCTCCACAGGGGGGTCTGTGAAGACTGGAGTGTGAACCCGCCCTGTCTTATCAGATAGGAAGCCGCTTTATATCTACAAAAAACCAATCAGGCTTTTCCTTTTAGATTCAGTACACACATAAAGAACCATAAAAAATCATTACTAAGATGCCTTCTTTGAGAGGGTGCTTTTATGCAGGTAATGAAAGGAAAGGAATAGGTTATGAAAGCATTTGTTTTTAGGTCGGATAAGTGTGACGTATGCCGTGAATGCGAAGTTGCCTGTGCCGCTATATGCAGTAAATCAGCCAATGAGTCGGCTCGGTATGCTCCATTTATTAAGGTTTATAATAGTCCCCAGGGGCCTTTTTTGCGTTTGTGCAAACACTGTGAGGATACACCCTGCGTGGATGCCTGTATCGGTGAATCCCTGCATCGGGGGCCCAATGGTATTATTATCCAGGATGAAAAAAGATGTATAGGGTGTTTTATGTGCAATATGGTCTGCCCCCATGGAGCAATTAAAACGGTCATGAGTATGGAAAAGGCTTTTAAATGTACACTTATATGCGGTGAAGAGGATGATCCGCCCTGTGTTGCCGTTTGTAACAGAGATGCTCTGTTTTTTGATGATTTTATTAATACGGTTAAACGGAGACGAAATAAAAAGATCAGGGGGTTAATACGAAGATGAAAAAGACAGCCAAACGAGCAACAAGTAAAAAAAGTGTAAAGCAGCACGTGATTATCGGCAATTGCATTGCAGCAGTTTCAGCAGCAGATACCTTGCGGCAGCTGAATCCTGAAGACAAGATTGTTATTTTGGGTGATGAAGCCGTACCGTCATACTCACGGTGCCTTATTACCTATTACCTGGGCGGCATGGTTACAAAACGGCATCTGCTTTCCCATGCTGAAAAATGGTATGCAGAACGCAACATTGACCTGCAACTGGCTACCAGGGCTGTCGGTGTTGACAGCAAAAACCATATAGTCTATGCCAGTCGCAACGGCCGCAAAAAGAAAATATCCTATGATAAGCTGCTGGTTGCCAGCGGTTCATCTCCGATTTTTTTAAACAGCTTTCCCTATGACCCGGATGGAATCATTGGAATGCGCAGTTATGCAGATTCCTGTCAACTAAGAGGCTGGGCCAGGAAGGGTAAAAAAGCAATTATCATCGGGGCCGGTTTTGTCGGGCTGAAGACCGCGTACGGGCTGGTTAAAAAAGGTGTGAAAGTGAAGGTGGTCGAGCTGCTGCCCACCGTGCTTGGCAGGATGACTGATATGGAAGCCAGTGCACGGGTAAGAGAAAGAATGACCAGACATGAGCTTTTAGATATTGAGCTGCAAAACTCTGTGATCGGTACCCGCAAGCATGGCAAAAAATATGTTGTTATGTATCAAAACGGCAGTGAGGAAGAGGCTGATTTTATAGTAGCCTCTGTTGGTGTAAAGGCCAATACCGGCTTTCTTGAGGGCACGGGTGTTGAGGTAGACCGCATTGTCAGTGTTGATGATTATCAGCGCACTACTGTTGATGATATTTATGCTGCCGGAGATGTGTGCCGCTCACGCCATATTGTCACGAAAGAGTGGATTTACAATGCAATCTGGCCGGTTGCCGTTGCCCAGGGCAGGATAGCTGCCTGTAACATGTCGGGACAGCAAAGGACCTATGAGGGCAATATTCCCATGAACAGCGTAGACTTTTATGAGATGTGGATAACCGCTATCGGGGATGTGCAGACAGAAGGCGCTGATATCGAGGAGGTCTCATACGAGAGTCACAGTATTTATCAGAAGGTAAAACTGCAGAACGGCGTGCCCATTACATTTATGGCTGTAGGAAACGTGGACGGGGCCGGTATTGTGCGGGGCGCTATAGTCGGGCAGACACCGTGGAAAGAGTTTGTTAAAAAGCCGCAGACTCAGATTCTGCCGGTGGTTAATCAGCTCAGCGGGCTGCTGGCCAAGGCGGTATAGATTCTGCCGGATACTAGATATTGGATACCAGGTTGCAGAAACGGTTAAAAGACAAAGAGGTGCAGAGGTTAAAAGGATAATCATTATCAAATCTTTTCACCTTTTTAGCCTCTTAAACCATTTGCTGCATAACTGACTGATTTCTTTTGATTGCTAAGTGCTGATTACTCTTCCCAGTACCTTGAGACTTGATTCTGCTTAAAAAAAGCGGTATGAATTACAGGTAGCGTAAACGTGAATAATTTATAGGGTTAAACATATGTCATCACAAACAATTCATCCGTCCCAGAAAAAACTTGCCGCTGCAAAAGTCAATGGTGTTGTTATCAACCAGTATCAGGTTGAAACCGGCCTGGAGGCAGTTTTAGAGCCCTATAAAGATGTAAAAGGTAAAGTACGCCTTTCCCAACAGCAGCGCTATGCGGCCAGAAAACACGTCATTGATAATCTTATTACCCGGGAGCTTCTGTATCAGGAAGGCTGCAAAAAGAAAATCACTGCAACCGATGAGGAAATTAGTCAGGTGCTGGCAAAATCTACTGAAGAGTATGAAACAGAACAGCAGTTTAAGGCCATGCTTGTCATGATGGGACTCAGCCCGGCTGAATATCGCGATCAGGTTAAACGCGATATCATTGTCAACAAATTTGCGGCCTCACTTGTTGAAGGAAAGAGAAAACCGGTTACGACTAAGGAGGCTCGGAAATATTATGACGACCATCCCGAGGAAATGACCGGGGCAGAGGTTAGAAAGGTGCTGCATGTTTTTAAGATGCTGGACCGGTATGCCTCCTCTCAAGATGAACAGCATGCCCGGCAGGAGCTGCAGCAGGCAACTGCCAGTAAGGCTGCAGTTGAAAAGATTGTCAGCCGGAAGGCAGTCGCGCAATCGGGTATAACTGGTGAGGACCTTGGGTTCGTTGCACCGGGGCAGCTGCATCCTTTGCTTGAATCGGTAGCATTCAGATTGCAGGAGGGCGAAGTGTCCCGCATCGTCAGGACTGAAGAGGGCCTGCATGTGGTGCTTGTAAAGATAATCCTGGAACAGGGCAAACTCCGTCCTTTTGATCTGGTAGAGGAAGAGCTCAAAAAGAAAATTTATGAAATGCGCTCAGTCGCTATGCTTAACCAGTGTACTGATAAACTCAGGGAAAAAGCAGCCATAGAGATGTTTGACCAGGTTGCTGATAATAAACTGGCACAGGAAGAAGACTAGAGCATTTTGCAAAAAAGCGTAGCCGCACAGTTGAGGCTGCAACGGCTGATGCGGTTCGGCTGCTATGCACGCGCTGGAATACCCGGAAGTTACTATATCGTTCACTGCTCGCACCGCCGCAGTTGCTTTTACCATAGCAGCCGTGGCAGTGCTCAAGGGCTATAGAAAAAGGGCAATGCTCTAAGACAATACACGGTAGCTGTTAAACAATAAAAAAATCCCTCATTGGCTGAGAGATTTTTTTGTTTTCAGTATGTTGGCTGTACCTAGTCGCCCTTGAAAAAAAGCCAACACGTTGAGATAACAGCTTTTATTGAGAAAAAGGCTGTGGCATAATCACCAGAAAAGGCAGTAATAACCTCAAGA
>JANQFE010000138.1 GCA_028278025.1 Thermodesulfobacteriota bacterium
CGTGAGGAAATCATGGTATTGACCGCATTGCAGCCTGCTCCCCCGATACCGATAACCTTTATAATTGCTCTGGAATTAACGGTTTGATCAAATTGAAAACTCATATCTATACCTCCGTATCTTTTATGTTTCATGTAAGTGTTTAAAAAGCCTCGGCTAACCAGCTTTTCATGATTGCACTTAATTTCCAGATATGATTTCTGGCCCCATTCGTATTAAAATCATTCATGTACCCCCGTGATGCAAACAACACTAAACCGGCGCCGGCAGCATACAGGGGGGTTTTTATATCGTTTATACCGTTTATGCCCTGCGGGGATCCGATCCTGACCGGTAGTCCCAGTTCCTTTTCAGCCTTTTCGCGGATACCTTTTAAAAGTGCGGTTCCCCCTGTTAAAACTGCCCCGGCTGCAAGCGATTCGAAACATCCCACTGATGAAAGTTCTTTATGAATTAAACTTAATGTTTCGTCTACCCGTGCTGCAATAATCTTATTTAACATATCTTTTGAAATGGTTGATAGTTCCGTGGTGCCGATTCGAGGGATATCTATAGTATCATTTACTGCAGGCCCGGAATTCAGGTTGCCGAAATCCTTTTTTATGATTTCTGCCTCTGACAGGGGTGTGCGAAGTCCTATTGCGATATCTGATGTAATATGGGAGCCCCCGATTGGCAGCACACTGCAATATCGAACGCTGCCCCTGCTAAAAACAGAAATATCGGTAGTGCCTCCCCCTATATCAATCAGCACGCATCCAAGCTCTTTTTCATCATCAGTAAGCACAGATTCGGCTGATGCCAGCTGCTGAAGGATTATATCCTGTACTTTCAGGCCGCTTTTGTTAATACAGCTAATGATATTTTGTACTGATGCAACCGCTGCGGTTATGATATATGCACGTGATTCAAGCCTTACCCCTGACATCCCCATGGGTGCTTTAATGCCGTCCTGGTCATCAACAATGAACTCCTGAGGCAGAATATGGATGACTTCTCTGTCCATGGGAATCACAAAGGATTTAGCAGCTTCTATCGCACTGGAGATATCTGA
Source organism: Thermodesulfobacteriota bacterium (assembly GCA_028278025.1). GTDB lineage: Bacteria > Desulfobacterota > WTBG01 > CAIYCZ01 > CAIRTM01 > JANQFE01. Next base: position 1,055 of record JANQFE010000138.1, read on the forward strand.
TTTTCTGACCTCCTTATTGCTCAAGGGAATTACGCCGTTACTGTTAAATCCTTTGATATGGCTGCCGGAAATACTGACTACTACGGAACGTATGTCAAGGCCGGTCATGGTTGCAACTTCTTCTACAGCCTTTCTTATCGTGTCGATCGTAGTGTCCATATTAATAATGGCACCTTTTTTTACCCCGTATGAAGGCTGCGAACTGGTGCCGATGACGGCAATCCCTTCCGGATCGACTTCGCCGACAACCACATTGATTTTCGAGGTCCCGATATCTATCCCTATTATATTTTTACTTTTGCTGCCCATGGTTATATCACCCCCTTAATTTTTAAATGTTACCGAAGTTGATGAAAATAAGTGTATCATGCAGTGCTCCTTTTTTCTCAGGGGAATCTTCATAATGCTGATGCAGTCCCCGTGCTGCAGTCAATAATTATCCGGTTGTTTCATGCATCTATAGTCCGGTTTAATGTAACGTATGCTTTTTTCGTCGAGTTTAAGTGTATCATCTTAGCCGACAGGGCCTTTCTATTAAGATCCTTTTGTATTTTAGATAAAAGCTTCAATTTTGTTTCCACCTTTTCAAAACCCAATAATATTTTGCATTCACTCTGTGTGTCGTATAGTGTTAATCCAAACGTTTTGTCCATTGCTATGTGCGGAGAGCTTTTGTCGGCAAACGTATTTTGATGCTCAAGAGTATTAATTAACGTGAAAGCGGCATTGAGCACCCGTAATGATTCCGGGCTGCCCGTTACAACATCTTTTTTGATCAAACCTGTTAACAATGGCAATCCCTGTTGAGGGGCTGAGACCTTTTTAAAGATATCGCCGCGTTTGCTTATAAGATAGTAACCTCCTAACTGAATAACCGCATAGGGCACATGTTCTTCTATCTGTATTACTATTGTGTCAGGAAGGCTCCTTTTGATAATTGCCTGGGAAATCCAGGGATTGTTCTCCAGTTGCCTGCTTTTCTCTGCCAGATTGACAGATAAGATGTTTGCACCTTTAGAAATGTCACATATGTCGAGTACGTCTGACTGCCGCACGTTGCTGCATCCTCTGACTTGTATCTCTCTGATTGTTAAAAAGTCAGTTTGAGGCATGAGGCACGTGCCACCCTGCAGTGCCAGCAACAACCCAATAACAGCCGCCGGCAGGCTACCGTAAAAGAACAGGTACAGAGAAACTTTTTTTCGATTTTTTTTGCGGTTGTGTTTAGTATGCATTTGCTATTATCCTAATCTGACAGGGGTATGCAGCGAGGCACCCCACAGAATTTTTTCTACAAGATGATCAAAATTAATACCGGCCTGTTTGGCGGCCATGGGCAGCAGACTGGTCTCGGTCATGCCCGGGATTGTGTTTACCTCGAGGATAAAAGGGCTGCCGTTGGCATCAAGGATAAAATCAACCCGGGCTACATTTTTGCACCCAAGTACATGACATGCCATTACGGCAAGATCCTTAAGCTCATCAGCCTGTCGCGACAGGATGTCAGGGGAAACTATATATTCGGTCTCACCATGAGTGTATTTTGATTTATAATCATAGAAGCCGCCTTTGGGTTTGATTTCTACAATAGGCAGCGGGAAATCATTTAAAACACCCACGGTGAGCTCTCTACCGGGGATAAACGTTTCTATAAGGATTTCCCGGCTCTGTTGATGGGCTTTTTTTAAAGCCTCCATTATTTGTGACTTCTCCTCAACAATGTTCACGCCAAGTGTTGACCCCTCATCGGCAGGTTTGATGACACAGGGCAGGGGAATTGTCAGCTGGGTTTGCATATGTCGCAGTTCATTTTTTTCTGCACGGAAAGACTGGAAAGCAGGTGTGGGCAATCCATGGTAGAAAAATATTTTTTTTGCTGCTACCTTGTTCAATGATAATGCACTTGCCAACACGCCTGAACCCGTATAGGGTATTCTCAATATTTCCAGCATACCCTGAATTGTTCCATCTTCTCCCGGAGAACCATGCAGGGCAATAAAAGCAACATCTATGCTGTGCTGCCGCAGCAGGTCACCCACGGTGTCGGTAACCTCAAGTGATACGGCATTATAGCCTTGCCTCTTCAGGGCAGCCAGGATTGCTGCACCGGTCTTCTTGGAAATCTCTTGTTCCGAGGACGGCCCCCCCAGCAGCACGCCTATTTTTTTGCTCAGAAACTGTTCTTTTAGATTATTTTGTTCTTCCATTTTCCTGCATCTCGTGATTCGCAAGCAGGGTTGATGTGAACTGTCCGTTATGAATCACGCCAAACCGGTTATCTTTTATGCAGTGCTTTCATTACGTTCTCACCGGCTTTCCACACATCTCCGGCCCCGAGGGTAAGCAGTACATCACCGGCTTCCAGAATCCTCGTCAGATATTTTTCAGCATCATGCAGACTGCCGACAAAGGTAACATCCTTATGGCCGTATTGTTTAAGGCCGTCATGAAGATGCTGCCCGGAAATGCCTTCAAGGGGTGACTCACCGGCAGCATAGATGTCAGTGACGATAAGCACATCGGTATCATAGAAAGCCGTCATAAAGTCATTATAGAGGGCTTGTATACGGCTGTAGCGGTGCGGCTGAAAGAGAGTAATAAGCCTTTTAGCGGAGATTTCTTTGGCGGCCTGCAGGGTCATTTTTATTTCCGTCGGGTGATGCGCATAGTCATCAATCCATGAAACACCATATTTTTCCCTGCGTACGTGAAAGCGCCGCTGAATGCCTTTAAACTCCAGCAAGGCCTCTTTAATAACGTTAAAGCTGAGATCCAGTTCAAGCCCTACGGCAATAGCTGCAAGCGCGTTTTGTATATTGTGCATTCCCGGTAAAGGCAGTTTTACCGTGCCTAATTTTTTTTCCTGGTAGAAAACAGAGAAGGTAACTAAAAACCCTTCAAGCTGAATATCTCGTGCCTGGAGGTCCGCTTGAGAGGCACTCCCGTAAGTTACAACTCTCTTTTCCATCCGGGGAATAATACTCTGCAGGTTTTCATCATCCAGACAAATGACGCACAGGCCGTAAAACGGAACCTTGTTTAAAAATGCAAGGAAGGTCTCTTTTATTTCCTCAATATCGGTATAATAATCCATATGTTCACAATCGATGTTTGTGACCACGGCAATTGTCGGGGGCAGTTTTAAAAAAGAGCCGTCACTCTCATCAGCTTCGGCAACCAGGAAATCACCTGACCCAAGAGCAGCATGTGTATCTGTCTTAATCAGTTTGCCGCCGATAACAATAGTGGGATCAATGCCGCCATGCAGCAGGACCGAGGCGATCAGTGAGGTGGTCGTTGTTTTTCCATGGGCGCCTGCAACCGCAATGCCGTATTTTAGCCGCATAAGCTCTGCCAGCATTTCAGCACGCGGGATTACCGGGATACCCTGACTCTGGGCATATACGATTTCAGGATTTTCAGGTTTTACCGCAGATGATACGACAACCACATTGGCGTTTTTAACATTTCTGCGGTCATGCCTGTGGGTAATAGTTGCGCCAAGAGCGGTAAGTCGCTGAGTTATTTCAGACTTTTTCATATCAGAGCCGCTCACCCGGTAACCCAGGTTTAAAAGCAGCTCAGCTATGCCGCTCATGCCGATACCGCCTATGCCGACAAAATGGATATGATGATTTTTTTTATACATGCTCTTTGTATGCAAACAATAATTTTGTGATAATGTAAAAAATCTGTTTTTTTACCTTCCTAGGCTCTCCTCGGTCGACTGTGTCATGGCACATATGATACCGCTACTGCTGACACCTGCTAGGGGGGTGGCAGCACACTGCTTGCCTCACAAATTTCTATGCCGGTAGTATATTATGCCCAGTTTCACAAACAGCAGCTCAATAAGCATAATGAACTTGATAATATGGGGCCATGTGCGCACGTGGTATCGCAGAATGAGCAGTTTATTGAGAATAAAATGATTGCAACTATCTCTCACTACCACAAACATGTTTTTTATTGCTCCTTTTGGGCTACCAGATGGTAGCATTCCCGGACTATTGTCTCGGCGGCTTGCGGCCGGGACAGTGTTTTAGCCTGATTTTCCATGCGGAGTACTTTTTGCCGATGTGTCTGCAGGTCGATAATGTGTGCTGCGAGGTTTTCCCCGTTCAGATCCTGAGCGCGAATCATGAGGGCTGCATCCGTGTCAACAAAGGCGCGGGCATTTTTTTCCTGATGGTTGTCAGCAGCAAACGGATAAGGAATAAGGATTGCTGCCCTGGCGCACAGGGCAAGTTCGGCAAGGGTGGCAGCACCCGCCCGTCCAATAACGAGATGGGCTTGATGGTACCAGGAAAATATGTCGTCAACAAAGGGCCTGACATCTGCAGTGAATCCGTTGTCTTTATATGTTCGTTTAACCATATCACAATCCGACTGCCCTGATTGGTGCATAAAGCGAATGTTGTTTTTTACGGCATACAGGTAGGGCAGGGCTTCACAAACGGCCCGGTTAATCTGGTGAGCACCCTGGCTGCCGCCACAGACACAGACACAAAACGGCTCAGGAACCCTGGGGGCCCGTTCTGCAAGCTGCTGAAGTCTGATCGGCATGCCCGTATACATAGTCTTGTGTGATTGAAAAAACCGCAGGCTGTCCTCATATGAAACAAAAACCCTGGATGCAATCCGACCAAGTATACGGTTGCTTAGACCCGGTATGCTGTTTTGTTCGTGTATTACCGTAGGTTTCATCAGTGCACTACCTGCTACAACCGCAGGAAATGATATATAGCCTCCCACACCCACAATAATATCGGCCCGGGACCTTTGTATGTGATAGCCGGACTGCAGAAAACCAATGGGCAGGGAAAGCAGTGCATCAAGTTTGCAGCCGGGCCCCTTACCGGCAAATCCTTTGACCCTGATAGTTTGCAGTCTAAAAGAAAGCTGTGGTATTATGCGTGACTCGAGACCTTTCATGGTTCCTATAAATGTTATGTTGTTTCCAGGATCTTGCTGCACAAATTCCTGGGCTATGGCTATCCCCGGGAAAAGATGTCCGCCTGTACCGCCACCGGCTATTACGATGTTCATTGTTCAGCACGTCCTTTGCACGGAGTAATTCTTTGGTCATTGAAACAGCCTGCGTGTGCTGTGATATATTTGAAAAACTGTTTGTATCTGCAGCTTGTCGCCCGGATACATCTCTTCATACTAGCTTACTCTTTTTGCGCCGATACTTCTTCTCGTTGCAAAATTGCACTGGGTAGAAATGCTTAGAAGAATTCCTACCGAGATCAAATTAATTAAAAGTGATGTGCCGCCATAGCTTACAAACGGGAGCGGTGCCCCTTTTGTAGGCAGCAGTCCTGTTACAACGCCCATATTAATAACTGTCTGCAGCCCTATAAAAATAATAATGCCCAGGGCCATATAGGTCCCAAACAGATCATAGGCATGCATAGCAATTTTGATTCCGCACAGGATAATAAGTAAAAAAAGAGCAATAATCGTCACAACACCTAAGAACCCTAATTCCTCCGCAATTACAGAGAAAATAAAATCGGTGTGGGGTTCAGGCAAATAAAAAAGCTTTTGGGTCCCACGGCCCAGCCCGGTGCCAAAGATACCACCCGCGCCGAAGGCAAGCAGAGACTGAATTATATGATAGCCACTATCCGTAGCATGCTCCCAGGGATTTATAAAAGCCATAAACCGTTCAAGTCTATATCCCTTAAAAACAACCAGAAGCACAGCGGCAATTGCTGCACATCCATTCAACACAGCCAGGTGCCTGAAGGGGATCCCGGCCACAAAAAGCATGATACACAGCAGTGCTATCAGCATCATAGCAGTGCCAAAGTCAGGCTGAAGCAGCATTAAAAAGCTTACCGGGATCACCAGGATAAGGTGCGGGATAACACCGATTGAAAAATTTTTTATTCGATCCGGCTCTTTTTTAGCCAGAGAGTATGCCAACAGCATAATGACTGCCAGCTTGGCAAGTTCTGCCGGCTGAAAAGACAGGGGTCCAAACCGCAGCCAGCGCATTGCCCCCCCGACTTTTGTGCCGATGCCGGGGATAATCACCAGAATTAACAGCGCAATACTGGCAATCCATACCGGATAGGCAAGTCTTTTAAAATACGTATAGGGTATTCTCATAATAACAAGCATTGATATGATGCCGCATACCCCGAACAGCACCTGTTTTTTCAAAAAATAGGCACTATCATAAAATCTTTGGGCAGCAAAAACAGAGCTTGAGCTGTAAATCATAATAATGCCCAACCCCATCAGGAATATGGGTATGAATATCAAAAAACTCTGCGTCAAACTTTTAGTATACATATTGCTTCAGCCGACCTTGTTTAGAATTTTTACCAGATCCTTAAAACATTCGCCCCGATGCTCATAGTTTTTAAACATGTCGAAACTTGAACATGCCGGCGAAAAAAGAATTGCATCGCCCCTGTCAGCCCTGTTAAGGGCAGCTTCGACGGCCTTTACCAGGGAAGTAACAGTAACCGTTGGTGCGGCCCTGCCGAGCTCTGCCTGCATCCTCTGGCGGGCCTCACCCATCAGGATAAGGGCTTTGACCTTTTTTTTTATAATATTCAGCAAGGGGAGATAGCTGCCCCCCTTATCCTTACCTCCGGCAATCAGAATGATGGGGACATCCAGGCTTTCAAGTGATTTTATGCAGGCGCCCACATTGGTCCCCTTGGAATCATTATAAAATGTAATTCCTTTTACCTCGGTCACCAGTTCCATGCGATGGGGCAGTCCCGTGAAGCTGATAAGGGCTCTACGGATTTTTTCCTCCGGCAGGTTGCACAGCAACCCCACAGAAGCTGCTGCAAGCATATTTTGCTTGTTGTGCGCGCCTTTAAGCTGAGCGTCTTGAGCCGTAAAGGTCATCGTTTCCTGTGATCCTCGTGATAGATGGAAGGCCCCGTTGTAATAAGCGCCCTTGTCCAGACAGGTCTGAGTGCTGAAATAGAAGATGTCCGCCTCTATTTTCCGAGCAAGTGATCTTACATGAGTATCATCAAAGTTAAGTACGGCCCTGTCGGGTTCATGCTGGTTGATAAATATTTTGTTTTTTGCCTGTATGTATTCTTCAAAAGACGGATAGCGGTCTAAATGATCCTCAGTTATATTAAGCAGTACGCTTATAAAAGGCCTGAATAGTCGTATGCCTTCAAGCTGGAAACTGCTTATTTCCGTAATGACATATTCGGCCTGCTGTTTGCCGGAGACATATTCAATGAGGGGTGTTCCAATATTACCTCCCACAAAGACCCTTTTACCTGCCGTGGTAAACATATGGCCCAGCAGTGATGTCGTAGTTGTTTTACCATTGGTACCTGTAACGGCAATCAGGGGAACATCTATAAATCGGTACGCAAGCTCTATCTCGCTGATTACTTCAATGCCCCTGGCCTGCGCCTCAATAATCGGTCTTATGATGAAAGGAACTCCCGGGCTGATGACAATGAGATCCTGGCCAATAAATGTTTCAACTCTGTGCTCGCCGATTTCAACCGCTACACCCTGTTCTATGAACTCTTTGGGGATATCGGTTTTCTTATCCTTATCACTGAGCGTAATATGGGCACCCTGCTGTAACAAAAAAGCAGTCGTAGCAAGACCTGTTTTGCCGGAACCGACAACTAACACGCGTTTACCCTTGAGTTGCATAATTTACCTCAGTTTAAGTGTGCTCAGTGCAAGCAGGGCCAGGATGGAGCCTATAATCCAGAAGCGGACAATTATTTTCGGCTCAGCCCAGCCTTTCAGCTCAAAGTGATGATGCAGCGGGGCCATGTGAAAGATCCGCTTACCCCTGATTTTGAATGATCCCACCTGGAAAATCACGGACAGGGCCTCTACAACCAGCATTCCGCCCACAATTGCCAGCAGGATTTCGTGCTTTGTAATAACGGCAATTGTTCCCAGTGAGCCGCCGAGAGCCAGTGAGCCCACATCCCCCATGAACATCTGGGCCGGATAAGCATTGTACCAGAGGAAGCCCATGCTGGCCCCTACCATTGCTCCGCAGAAGACCGTGAGTTCACCGGAGTTGCTGATAAAAGATATTTTAAGATAGTCTGCCAGTACACTATGACCGGTAATATAGGAAAACAGCAGATAGGTTGCTGAAGCAATCAACACGAGACCGATTGCCAGGCCATCCAGTCCGTCAGTAAGGTTTACCGCATTGGAAGCGCCCACAATAACGAATACTGCAAAAGGTATATAAAAAATATCCAGATCAGGTGACAGTTTCTTTAAAAACGGGATACTTAACTGAGAATTAAAGTCAGGCTGCATATAAAGATAGGTCGCAATGGCTGCTGCCACGATTGCCTGTAAGCAAAACTTCTTCTTTACACTTATACCCTTGGCATTGGCGTGTGTTATTTTTTCCCAATCATCAAGTAGGCCTATGGCCCCCATGCCGCATAAGGAAAAAAGCACTATCCATATATAGTGATTGGTTATATCCGACCACAGACATGTGGAAATAATGATTGACAGCAGTATAAGAATGCCTCCGGCAGTGGGGGTGCCCTCTTTGGGCAGATGCGTGGTGGGACCATCGTCGCGGACATGTTGTTTAAAGCGCAGTTGTTTGAGCTTGCGTATTACATACGGCCCAAACACCAGTGTCAGCAGAAGCGCAGTCACGGTTGCATAAATAGCCCTGAATGTAATATATCTGAATACATTAAAGATAATAAAATATTCATGCAGTGGATACAGCAAATGGTACAGCATATGGATATAATCCTATAGAGTGCTTAAGAGTTCTTTTCTGTGCTTATAGCCATCTTCAATAATTGTTGAAAAACAGGTTTGTAAAGGAAAATAGCTTGTTACTGTTTGCATATATGCCTTTTTCAACAGCAGGGGCTGCTAGTATTGCTTTTGGTCTTGCTGCAGAGATTCAAGCACCCGTTCCATTTTCATTTTGCGGGAACCTTTCAGTAGTATCGAATCTCCTGTATGCACTTTTTTTGCAAGACTTTTAGTAAGTGTCTTAATGTCTTTGCGTAAAATTATATTCTTACTGTTCATTCCTGCTGCCAGAGCACCTTCGCGGACATAGGCGGCAAAATCACCGGTGAGATATAGAAAATCAATATGCAGCCGGGCTACGGTCCGTCCGAGGGACCGATGAAAATCTTTTGATCGGCTGCCAAGTTCCAGCATATCTCCCAGGACAGCTATCTTGCGTTTATCGGATGTGATTGATGCGAGGGCCTGCAGGGATGCCTGCATAGAGGTCGGGTTTGCATTGTAAGCATCGTTAATAATCCTTATACCGGTAATGTCAATTACTTCCATACGGCCCGGCACCCCGTTAAAAGATTCCAATCCCTTTACTATATCTTCGATTTCAATACTAAGACTATCTGCTATGGCTGCGGCTGCCAGGGCATTGCTGAGCAGGTGTTTGCCCAGAAGCTTCAGGTGGACCGGTGATTTTTTACCCCGCACGTTCAGATCGAAAGATGTACCGCAACAATTATAATTTCTAAAATTTGTGGCGTGAATATCACCGCCGGTCATGCCATAGGAGAGCACGTGAGCACGGGTATGCCCTCGCAGTGAGGCTACCCGCGCATCGTCGTTGTTGATTATGGCCACAGCACTGCTTTCAAGCGTTTCAAACAGCTCGGCTTTTGCAGCCTTGACTGCAGCAAGGGTATTGAGCTGCTGGAGATGTGATGGTCCGATATTTGTAATAAGTCCTATACAGGGTTTGCTGATCTGGGCTAACCTTTTAATCTCACCGGGTCCGCTCATACCCATTTCAAGGATGGCCACCCGGTGTGAGCTGTTCAGTTGAAACAGTGAAAGGGGCAGTCCTATGAGGTTATTATAGTTGCCGGGATTTTTAATGCTGGAATGGGTTCGCCGGATGATGTTCCAGGCCATTTCTTTCGCAGTTGTCTTGCCGTTGCTGCCGGTTATCGCCACAACCTGCGGATCGAACTTGCTTCTCCAGTACCGGGCGATATCACCCAGAGCCTGTAAAGGATCGTTAACGCTGATAAGGATTTTGTCCGGATACGTGCTTTTCAAAGAGGTCAACAGCTTGTGGTCTTTTTTAATCAGGGCTGCATAAGCACCGTGTTCGAATGCATTTCCTATAAACACATGGCCGTCATGCCGTGTTCCCCTGAGCGGAACAAACAGGCTGCCGGCCGTAGCCTGCCGGGAATCAATAGACACGTTACTTATTGTCCCCTGCTGTATTCCTGTCAGCAGCCAGCCCGTAGTAGTTTTGATAATTTCAGTGATGTGCAGTTCCATAATGAAATAGTTAACAGTAAACAGTTAATAGTGAACAGTAAATGGTGAGCAGTGAATTACAGTTTGCAATCCACTGCTCACTATTCACGAGCTTAAGTACTCATTTGCAAAGCGTACCGGGCTTCTTCCCGGTCATCAAAGTGAGTTTTTATAGCACCCACCTCCTGATAGGTTTCATGTCCTTTGCCGGCTATAAGCACAACAGTGTCTGGTTGAGCCATGTTTATGCCGCTCTGTATGGCGGCCTTTCTGTCTGAAACTATAAAATAGATTTTTTCTCTATAAGAAAGTTCCGCAGCGTGTTCAGCCTTGGTAAAGCCTTTTTCAATAACACCTTTTTCAATCTCAGCAATGATACGCTCGGGCTGCTCACTACGGGGGTTATCAGATGTAATGATCACCACTGCACTGTAGTGAGCTGCAATCCTGCCCATTACAGGACGTTTTGTCCGGTCACGGTCTCCGCCGCAGCCAAAGATAGTAATGATTCTTTCAGCGCCGGTTTTTTTCAGGGTCTTGAGCACATTTTCCAGGGCATCGCCTGTATGAGCATAATCTACAAAGATGATAATGCCCTGCTGGTTATCGATACGTTCCATTCTGCCGGCCACTGCAGGCACCTTCTCAATACCGGCCTTGATTGCAGAGGCAGGTATTCCAAGTACAGTTGCGGCTGCTGCGGCTGCCAGGATGTTATACAGGTTAAAGGTGCCGATAAGTGCTGAAGAGACCGTAAAATGATCCTTGGGTGTGATTATATCTGCAGTAATGCCCTGCAGGGAGAGGGTCGTATTTACAGTATGGATATCACCCTGCTCACAGCCAAAGCGTACGGTCCGGTAGTTGATTTTTTCTGCCAGCACACTGCCCATAGGATCATCCTGGTTGATAACGGCTACCCTGTTTTTTTTTGATGATTGTGCCAGCAGTTCGGTAAAAAACCGCTCCTTGCTTTTGTAATATGTATCCATGCTGCTGTGGTAATCGAGGTGCTCAGGACTGAGGTTTGTAAATATCCCCACATCAAAATGGGTGTCTTCAACTCTTCTCTGGTCCAGTCCGTGTGATGATACTTCCATAACAGCATAATGTATGCCGGCAGCGACCATTTCACGAAACATGTGCTGGATTGTGAGCTGGTCGGGCGTGGTGCGTTCAGCCTGCCGATGCAGTTTTTGAAACCGATATGCAATGGTGGTTAACAGTCCGACCGGATAGCCGGCTTCTTTTAAAATCGACTCCATAAGGAACGCGGTGGTTGTTTTACCGTTTGTGCCGGTAATGCCTATAAGGGTGAGCGCCAAGGAAGGATTTCCAAAAAACTCGGCAGCAAGCACGGCAAGGGCTACACGGCTGTCAGGCACTACGATATTGACTGCATCGACTTTACGAAAAGGCTTTTGGGTTACAAATGCCCTGGCGCCGGACTGATAGGCTGTTTCAAGGTAAGCATGCCCGTCAGCCTTCAGCCCGGGGATCGCAACAAAAAGGGTTCCCGGACCGGCGTTATGGGAATGCATTACGATTGAGGATATGTCCATATGTGTTTCTCCCCGCACGTGCTTTTCCTGCAATGCGGATATCAGACTGCTGAGTTTCATCCCGCCTTTCTGTCTGCCGGTGGTCGACTGTGTGCTTCACGCCACTCGCGAGAGGTTTGTTCTATGGGGTTGTCCGGGGCAACATGCAGATAGTTCAGAGTACCATAGACTATTCTGCTGAATACCGGGGCCGCAAGCTCGCCGCCATGGGTCATTGTTTTGGGTTCATCGATGATTACCAGCACCGTTATCTGCGGATTGCCCGCAGGGGCAAAGCCTGCAAACGATGCAATTGTACTGCTGCGTGAATAGCCTTTTTGAGCATTTTCCAGTTTTTGCGTTGTGCCGGTTTTGCCTGCTATGCTGAAACCGACTACTGAAGCCTTTGTACCTGTCCCGCCTTCACCGACAACACCTTGCAGCATTTTGTTTAACAGGCGGGCCGTCTTTTGTGAAATGACCCGGCGTCTGACAAACGGCTTATATTCCTGCACGGCCATGCCTTTGTAGTCGGTTATTTTTTTTACCAGGGTAGGACGCATCAGCAAACCGCCGTTAGCAATGGCGGCATATGCGGTTGTAAGTTGCAGCGGAGTAACGGAAATACCCTGGCCGAAGGAGATGGCGCTCAACGTATGATTCGAACATTGATAGGGCAGGGGTACGAAACCGATTGCCTCTGTTGGAAACTGAATGCCTGTTTCTTCTCCGAAACCAAACTTTCTGATATACTGAAAGAAAAGCTGTCTGCCCAGATGATGACTTATTTTGCTTGCGCCGATATTGCTCGAAACTTTTAAGATTTTGGAAACATCGAGCCAGCCGTGCGGATGTACATCATGTATAATTTTGCCGTCAATACGGTATGCACCGTTTTCACAGAAAAAAATGTCTTGTGTCTTTACCAGCCCTTCTTCCAGGGCAGAAGCCATCAGAAAAGTTTTAAAGGTGGAGCCGGGCTCATACATGTCGGTAAAGGCCCTGTTCCTCCAAATGTCCGGTGAGCTGTGACGAAACCGGTTAGGATTAAACAGGGGTGCAACAGCCAGTGCCAACAGCTCGCCTGTCCAAGGGTCCATTACTACGGCAATACCGCCTTTTGCCTGGGACAGTGATAGGGCTGTTTGAAGCTCCTTTTCGGCTATGTATTGAATATTTTTATCGATTGTCAGTATAATATCATGGCCCTGGATATAACCGCTCGGCTGTATGCCCTCAATAAAAAGATGCCGGCCCAGCGCATCCCTGTCCACAAGCATAGTGCACTGTTTGCCTTTCAGGATGGTTTCGTATTCGCGCTCGAGACCCTCAAGACCCTGGGTGTCAACCCCGGTGAATCCCAGGACCTGTCCGGCGAGGTTTTTGTTGGGATAGAACCGCTTGGTTTCGGGAACAAATTCAAGCCCCCTGATTTTAAGGGATTTTATTTTTTCGGACTGATGCGGTGAAAGCTTGCGCCGGATCCATACAAATTTTTTCTTGGCAGTTAGGGGTTGCTGTAGTTTTGTGTGCACTGTTCCCAGAATAGGGGCAAGTTGTTTTGCAACGGTGCGGGCATTATTGATGAGTCCGGGGCGTGCGGCCAGAGATTCCATCTGGATGCTTACTGCCAGTTCTGTTGCATTGCGATCATAGATTGTCCCCCGGCGGGGGGCCAGCTTGAGTATGGTTTTATGCTGGGTTTCAATTCTTTTTCGTATTTCGTTTGGTGTGAGTATTTGTAGAAAATAAACGCGGACAGCTATGATGAAGAAAATAATGGTGAAGAAAAAACTTATGAGACGGATATTTTTCCTTAGTTCTGACTGTGATTTTAATTTTACCATTGTAGTACCACCATTTGGTTGTTGTCCGGGATAACCATTCCCAGGTCTTTTTTTGCTATTTCTTCTATGCGGGACGGGTCACGCAGGGATGCCCGTTCAATCTTCAGCTGCCTGTTTTCCTGAAGCATCTGCTCATGGACTGCATGGGCGCTGGAGATCTGGTAACCGATTTCCAGAATGTAGAGCCGCACCCAGAGAAACATAAAAAAGCACAGCATCAGCAGGAGTCCCATACATACTATCCACAAAGAGATTTTCCTGGCCGAGGCAGTTGTGGATCTGATATGCTGGCGTGCCAAAAAATTTGTGTGGATAAATCGCCCTGCAGCCGTACCGATGTTACTCATCACCGTTATATCCTTTCTGCTGCGCGCAGCTTAGCGCTGCGTGCCCGGGGGTTATGCTGAATTTCAGCTTCTGTCGGCACTACCGGTTTACCGGTAATGATCTTCAGAGCCTTTTTTGCATTACAGGTGCACACAGGTGCCGCCGGGGGACAGTTGCACCCCTTGGCCCATTTTTTAAAGGTGTTTTTTACGATCCGGTCTTCAAGTGAATGAAATGAAATCACGCACAGCCTGCTGCCGGGCATAACAATATCAATGGCCTGCTCCAGGCCCTGCTCCAGAGCCTCTAATTCGTTGTTAACGGCAATGCGCAGGGCCTGAAAGACTCTGGTTGCGGGATGTATTGTGCGGCTGTGATGCCTGGCGGGGATTGCCTGCAGGACAATATCGGCCAGTTGGGTAGTTGACTCGACCGGTTTGTGCTGCTGCCGGTCTTTAATGGTTTTTGCTATCCTTTTGGCCCAGCGTTCCTCGCCATAGGTGCGGAATATGGTTTCCAGTTCAAGGGCCGAGGACTGGTTGAGTACGTCTTGGGCTTTCAGGGGAATTCGCCTGTCCATTCTCATATCAAGAGGTCCCTTTTTGTTAAAGCTGAACCCCCGTGAGGGCTCTATAAGTTGCGGTGTTGACGCGCCCAGATCAAAAAGGATACCGTGTATTGTTCGAATTCCGATCGTTTTCAGGGCGGCCTTTAGGTATCTGAAATTACTATGCAGCAGCACTGTTGTATCAGTATAACGCTTAAGGCATTTCCGGGTACGCTCAACAGCCTCATTATCACAATCAAGGCCCACCAGCAGCTGTATGTCCGCATGATGCTGCAAGAGATTCAGGGCATGACCGCCGCTCCCGATAGTTGCGTCAACATAAATGCCCCCCTCCTTGCAACAGAGTAACTCTAACACCTCGTTGTAGAGAACAGGTATGTGTTGCCCGCTCATACCGGCTGCCCTACAATTCAAGTTCGTCTATAACATTACTGACTTCCTGGCTGCTTGCAAAATCCTGCCCCTGCTTGATGTTTTCATAGAAACCCTGCCGGTTCCAGATTTCAAAATGATTTTGATGACCTGCCACCACAATGTCACGTTCAAGGCGGGCATAGGCTTTCAGGTTGGGGGGTATCAGGATTCTGCCCTGCTTGTCCATGGCGCATTCGGTTGCCGCAGAAAGGATGAAGCGTTTGAAGCTACGCATCTTAACGTTGCCGGAAGGCAGCTTGCTAATTTTTTCTTCAAATTTATCCCATTCTTCGATAGGATATGCTAAAAGACAGGAATCGAAATTAGTAAGCACGAGGGTAGTACTGTTTTTTGAAACAAGTATTTCACGAAATCTGGCCGGCAGGATCACACGGCCCTTGGTATCAATTATCTGTTCGGTGCTACCCCTGAACATGTTACCCCCTAAAATGGGTTTTTGTTTACCACTTTAAACCACTTTACTCCACTTTATAGTATGTTGTATCGGCATTGTCAAGACGAAAATTAAAGTTTTTTCAATGAGTTTTAAGATTTAGGCGGGTAAATCAAAAATACTATATATAGATATATTTATTATATATAATACTATATATTGTGGTTTATGTGGTTAAATATTGTCTAAAATACTTCTTATTAATAAAAATGATAAAAAAATTTTTTTTATTTTTTATCATTTTCGGTGTCTTTTGTTTGAATTGGAGGTACGTTACATGTTAAAGGAAGCCATGTTATAGAGATGAAGAATAATTACATATAATAGTTATTTTATATTATATTTTTTATTATTATGAATAAAAATAATATAATTTATCTGGGAGGCTATATGAATATTTTTGTTAGAAGAATCAGTTTGCTTTTACTGTTTTTGGCCTTTTACCGGCTGCATGGTGTGGATGTATGCCGGGCAGACAACCAGACCAAGGCATTTACTCTGCAGGTTATGTACGGCACTGAAAGAAAAGTTTCCTACAAATTCATGAAAAAGCTCATAGAAAAGGGTTATCCTGCTTATGTGCATGAAAACCCGGGAGAAGACGGGCAGACCTATTACCGTGTCCGAATCGGCAGATTTATGTCAGATCAGGAAGCCCAGCCGTATGTTCGTGCCTTGCAAGAGGATAATATAGAGTACTGGGTCGCACCTGCGCGCGTAAAGCCCGGCAGGCTGTCAGCACCGCAGCAGGGCAGCACAACACAGGACAGCATACCCGCAGAGGCGGTTGTTTTGCAATACACTGATGCATCAACCGGTGCGGGTAATGAAACAGAACAGACAGTGTCCTCAGCGGATAGCGGTAATGAAGACAGCAGTAAACCGGGCCTGACAGGTTCAGACGCAGCGCGCAGTGAAGTGTATGCCGGGGATCTCCAAACTGCAGAAAAAGATGCATCTACAGAGGACCAGGGCACAGGAACTGATACTGAGGCCGTGACCGCGGGTGAGACTGACCGGGAAGATGTAGCCTGGCCGCAAACAGTATCAAAAATTTATAAATATTATGACTCCAATGGTACTCTCCAGGTTACAAATTCATTTAAAAACATACCGCAACACTATCAAGGGGCTATACGCGAAGTTATTATGTTTCCGGTCAGGTTTTCGTCGTGTAATGAGGCAACCCTGTTGCTTCAGGTGGAAGCAGACGACCAGACAAAAAACATAATGCTTGCCGATATCAAACATCCCGGGGAAATCCCGCCTGCTCAGGCTATTGCCGAACTGCACTCTGTGCTGCGGGAAGTTCCCTTACGACTTACCTATGACCCATCTGTGATCGGGTCGGACGGTGTTATTCACGGTCGTTTGTATTACCGCACGGGAACATCTGTGGGCCTAGAGATGATTAAAAAAGGCATTGCCCTGGGTAATCCCGATGGTCTGCTGCCTTTCAAGCGGACGCTTTATATGGATGCTGAAAATCAGGCCAAAAAAGAAAAACGGGGAGTATGGGCACTACAAAACGTAATTGGTGATTAGTGATTGGACACTAATATAAAAAAAATGGTATGTAGCTTGTTAAACAGTGAACAGTAAACGGTGTACAGTGCTGAGTAACAGTGCTGAGAAAACTGGATGCAGCTTAAAGAAAGTACGCTTAACGCTTTACACTTAACGTCTATCTAACAATTATTGGGGTAATAACATGGACAACATAGCAGCTTTAAAGAAAAAAGCGCGGTTTTGTCTTAATTGTCCGATTTGCTCACGCGCCCGTGAAAAACAGCGTGGACTGGCCTATGTTTTAACAAAATACGTAGACAGTAAAATCTGCCCTAACTGTAAGGCTTTTGAAAAACTGACCGGGCTGCGTGCCTATGAGCCGTTGACCGAGGATGCCCGCAATAAAATTTTAGATGCCTAAAAAATTACAGTATCAGAACTGATGAGCGCTGCGTTGCAAGGCTGCACGGTTTTATCAGCAACTCCTGTAGTGTAGTAGCCGGTGAGGAACATATGAAAAAAATTGGATTTGGTACACGACCGTCTGAGATCAAGGGCCGCGATAAGGACATTGATCTTGAAGAATCCCCTGTTGAGGCAGCGTCAGAAAAGATTTACCCCTCAACCGGGCCGAAAAGAAAGGGCCGCAAATTTTGGAAATTTTTGTTGCTGGTACTTACTTTGGTAGGTGCCGGGGTAGTACTGGGCACTCTTTTTTCGTCTGATTTTACACTGCAGACTACCCTTGATCATGTCAAGGTTATCACAGGAGGCAGGGAACTGCAGCTTACAAACAGGGAAAGCATAAAAATTGCTTTCAGCGACGGACTGATGCTGAAACGGGTTGTATTCAAAGGGTTCTATAGATTTTTTCCGCCCGATGATATCACCACCGAGATTATCGGCATCCCGCAGTCCGGCAACCGTTACAATGAGGATTTAGTGGCACTGCTCAAGCCCGAGCAGCAAACCACTTACGAACTGCTGATTTCGCAGCAAGCCCGTGAGCTGGGCAAGGTTACGTTCAGCCTTGACATGCAGGCTGCTGACTGGATTGTGCGGGCCGATGCTGTAGAGGATAAAAAAATTCAGGCAGCCTGCTTTAAAAAGGCAATTGCCCTGGATCCCGATTCTGCCGATGCCCATGTTGCTCTGGGTAAATATTATGAGGGCGAAAGAAAACTGCGCAGTGCAATTAAAGAATACGAAGCTGCTGTACGCCTAAGCCCTGGCAACCTGCAGTCGCTGCAGTCGCTGCAGACACTTTATAAGAGGACTAAAAACACCGCTAAGCTTCTTACCACCTATGAAAAGCTTGCCCGGGCAGACAGCGCCCAGGCTGACACATATCATTTCCAGGCCGGTGTGCTTGCCCAACAGAAGGGTTCGACAGACCGGGCCATGACATTTTACCGCAAGGCACTCAAAAAAAATCGGGCTCACGTAGAGGCCCGACAGCGGCTGATTAAAATCTATGAAAAGGACAAACAGTGGAACCGGGTGGCCGGGAATACAAAAGTCCTGCTCGAATATGATGCCAAGAACCCCGACCTGTATCTGTATCTTTCAGAGGCCTATCTTAACATGGGCAATATTTCGGGTGCGCTTTCAGCAGCTGAAAATGCCGAAAAGTTAAAAGGTGCAGATGCAGCAACCTACCTGCAGCTGGCCCTGCTGTATGAAAAAGCAAAGAAATACGACAAAGCAATTACCTATTATAAAAAGAGTGTAGCAAGGAATAAAAAAAATCCGGCTGCCTATAATAACCTCGGGATGCTCCTGGAGCGCAAGGGGCAGCGCAAACAGGCCATAACCTATTATGAAAAGGCGGTGGCCTTAAACCCCCAGGATCCGGGTTATTATACCAACCTTGCCGATGCCTATGAGAAAGAAAAACAGTTGAGCAAGGCTGTCAGTACGTATAGAAAAATAGTCGGGTTTGATAAAAAGAACAAGGGGGCCTGGGAGGCCCTGGCTGTGCTGTACATCAAACTGAACAGCAAATGGAAATCGCTGGAAGCCTATAAGGAGCTCTCCAAGCTGGAGCCCAAGAAAGTCCTGTGGCACCAGAAAACGGCAGAACTGTATGAAGACTTGAACAGGCTTGAAAAGGCCAGGGAGCAGTATAAAATCATTCTGCAGCTTAACCCGAACAACAAACAGGCAAAGCGTAAGTATGTTGAGCTGTCCAAGAAACTTATAAAAAGAAAATAAAAGCTGATAAGCAGTTATTGATTTTTTGCACAAAAAAGTATATATTTATTAATTTTAATGCGCGCCCTTAGCTCAGTTGGATAGAGTGACGGACTACGAATCCGTAGGTCGCAGGTTCGAATCCTGCAGGGCGCGCTAGTATAAAAAATGCCTGCCTGCGTGGTTAGGCTTTTTTTATATGGGGTGTCTATTAATAATCATTCAAACACATTACGCTGCAATCCTGATTTCAAAATTGGTGAAAACCACCAATTACTATCGTTAAGGGTAATGAAAATGTAGCTTTGTCCCATTTGCTTCTGAAATCTTGATATTTAGATGCCTTTCCGATATGATCATTTAGCAGGGGGGGTCCGATTTGATTTTTGTGAAAAAAAAGGAATTTGTAATATGAGTTTCCCCACGGAACCGACCGGATATGAAAAGACGATACTATCAGACCTACAGGGGGCATGGAGTGTCCTACGAGATTGTGTTGTTGAAAGCGGTGGTTTTGACGGGTGCGATCGGGCGCTTTTTCACATAGATGAAGCCATGAGCTGGGAAACGGTTTGCAATTTGAATCGGATGCCGCCGCTTGTGTTAATGATTCGTAATATCTGCATTCAGGGGCAGGCCCCGAATGATGTCATCGAGAGTATCGAAGAAGTCGACAGGCTCGTAAAAGAAGTGATCAAGGACTTTCCTGTGTAATATGATCTTAAATAAATTGGACCTCCCCTCATTTTTGATTAATCAAGTATTTATATGGTGTGAACAGGTGTGCATTTGGTGCAAAAAAAAATCTTATCTGTGATTAATAACTTGACATTGCTTAATTAGTTGTACAGAATTTAATGGGCACTGCTAAGTGCCTACTGCCCCGGGTGGTTTGCCCCTCCTTTTTTCCACCCGGGGCAGTCCCCTTCTTTTATTAATAACACAAGCACAACAATGCCTGCCGGTGATGATGATGACGATAATGATGGCAAGTAGGATAATGCACTATGCATGCTTGAGGGCATCAGTCCTGAAAGCGTTAACACCGGCAAAGGGCTTCTGCCAAAGTTGCCGCGCATAACTAATAGTTCTAAAATATGATAAATAAATAAAATAAATTGTAAAAAATGCAGCATTTTGTTCTTGATACTATATAGATGTATTTGTTACTTTTATATTATCAAACAAGTTGTAAACAGGAGTTTTGATGATGAAGAAACGCGTATCACATGACCGTCGCAGCGGCAATGATAGACGGTTGCAAAGTGACCTGCGTTACCTTCAAACAATTGGGACCGACCGTCGCAGAAGCAAACATGATCGACGCACACCTAAAGAAAGGCGGCTAGCCTGGATCAGGGGAATTAAGTGGCGCAGTTTCTGGATTGAGACCATCCGGTAAGGTTTACTCTTTTCGGTTACGCAGGATGAGATTTATTCTTGCTACCGATACATATTGCAACGCTCAGCAGTTTGCACCGCTCTTTTGTCGCGAAGCATCTGAGGCCGATGATTAAAGATTTCAGAAGCAGAAACCCTACAAAGATTTACCTGATGCCGCTGTGTGTGTGAAGCTGCTGCAATCATTGGAGCGTGATGGGCTTGCCAAATATATTCATATGCAGAAACACAGGCTTGGAGACCTCTATATTTATGGTTTTACAAATCATTATAAATAGTACTACAGCAAAGGGTGCCTGTTATGCCAAAACTTCATGTTGTGGGCAGTGATGGGCATATATTCAGCCATCTAATTACTGAAGATCAGATTACCATAGGCCGCAGTCAGGACAACGCCATAGCACTTGCGGACAACACCGCTTCCCGCAGTCATGCTCAGATCATTAAAACACAAGAGGGCTATGTGCTCAAGGATCTCGGCAGCTTCAATGGTACCAAGGTGAATGCGAGATCGATCCAGAGTGCCCTGCTGCATCATAATGACCTGATAGAAATCGGGCTGACCAAAATAACCTTTTTAAGCGAGGAAACAGAAAAATCATCTTTAACAGATTCGATTATAATAACTCCTGACACTGAATATGATACCCACCAGCAAAAAGTTGTAGGAAGCAGCTCACAGACCGCATATGGCGGTTCGCAGGAACTTCTCATTTCTGCTGAATCCAGTAAAGACCGGACGCCGGATGAGATTGAGTCGGCTAAAGTCAAAGCCGACGTATCATCATTGGAGCGGACCAATAAGGTTCTTTTTGTGCTCTATGAAATCAGCAGTCAACTTAATACCATACAGGACTTTAATGAACTGCTTAAAAAGATCATGGATCTCATTTTTATGGTTATTACTGCCGATACGGGTTTCCTCCTTCTCACCGGCGATGAGGCAGAGGATGAATTCATTCCGGTTGTGGTCAAATACAGGGATGAAAAGATAAAAGACACCGAGCAGCTGAAGGCCAGCAAAACGATTATTAATAAAGTAATCCATGACAAGGTGGCCCTGCTGACTTCAAATGCCATGGATGATTCCCGGCTGGATCATGCTCAAAGTGTGTTTGTCCAACAAATCAGGTCTGCCATATGTGTGCCTCTCTGGAAAAAAGATAAAATTATTGGAGTTATTCAACTGGACAGTTTACGGTTTGAAAATCAATTTACCCCGGAGGATCTTGAACT
This sequence comes from Thermodesulfobacteriota bacterium, assembly GCA_028278025.1. Taxonomy (GTDB): domain Bacteria; phylum Desulfobacterota; class WTBG01; order CAIYCZ01; family CAIRTM01; genus JANQFE01. The sequence continues at coordinate 22,805 of JANQFE010000138.1, forward strand.
GCTTAAGGCTATCGGCAGTCAGGTTGCGATGGTTATCGAACAGGCCAGCCTTAATGAGCAGATTCGCGAAGAGGAATTGATGCGCAGGCGACTGGAACGATTCAACTCCCCCCAGGTTGTAGAAATGATTCTTAAAGGGGGACAGGAAACAAAAGACAATATCATGGACCCCCAGGAATTGACGGCTACAATTCTTTTTACCGATATCATAGGGTTTACCCGTTTCTCTGAAGAGCTGCCGCCGCGTGAAGTAAATGTTATCCTTAATCAATATTTTTCCCGGATGACTGACATAGTCTTCACGCATGACGGTACTCTGGATAAGTACATAGGTGATGGTTTGATGGCGGTATTCGGAGCACCGATGGAAAAAGATGATGATGCTGTCCGAGCTATTAGGGCTGCCCTGGACATGCGCAGGGAACTGGCAGTGCTCCGGGAGGAGATTGAAAACAAAGTTAAACTCGATATACGTATCGGCATCAACACCGGCCGTGTGGTTGCCGGTAATATCGGTTCCCCCAAACGTCTTGAGTACACGGTAATTGGAGATCCCGTAAACACAGCCTCACGGCTGGAGTCTATTGCCCTGCCAAATCAAATTCTTATCGGGGAAGAGACCTACCAGCTTGTAAATGATATGTTCAAGATTAAAGAAGTGGGTCCGAGGATGGTAAAGGGTAAAAGTGCAGAGATTATGGTCTATGAGGTTCTGGATTAGAAAAGCCATGTTGTTCCACGTTCTCAGTATTCGTAATTCACCATCAGTAATGAGCAATGAGTAACCACTGGTTAATAATTCGTGATTAGTAATCAGTATCCAGTATCCCCGCCGCTGGTGGGATTTCCGCTTCGCTCCAACCAGCAACTGTTCACTGTTTATAGTTCACTATTCACTGTTACCCTTTATACAACACGGTATATTCAATAACCTTCTCAGAATCTTTGGGAACAGCTATCTCGAACTCAACTTTGCGGGCATCTTTTTTCTTGATGGGTGGGGTGCGGCCTACAAATTCCCAGTCGCCCCAGAAACGCTCAATTACGGTTATGGTTACATCTTCATCTTTATGATTCCGCAGACTGATTTCCACGGTCTCACGCCTGCTGCGGCGGCTGAGCTCTTTTACCTCCTTGACTGTACGCTCACCCACAATATCAAAGGCATCGCCAACATATACACGAACCTCTTCAGCCCGGGGTGTATGATCAATTTTGTCCTCACCTATAAACACCTGCGATCCGTCAGTATCTTTTTTGTATACCCTTATCTTTCCGGCAGGCAGCGGCATACCCAGTCCGCTTTTTTGATCGTTGGTGAATTCCAGCGTTACTTTTACCTTGGCATTTTTACGCTTGCCGTCGAATGTGTAGATCTTTTTTATTTTTATAGCGGCTGCCGGGAATAGTGATATCTGCTTAATCTGGCGGTCCTTCAGGGTTGCCGGCCTCTGCAGGGTATACAGGTGGTATTCAAAAAAGGCTTTCTCTTCAAATTGCGGTGCGGGCTTTTTGCGTGCCGTTTCCATTGAATAATGTATCCCGGGAAGACGCGGGGGTTTTACTATATGGACATCACCGGCCACGAGTTTTAAATCCGCATCGGTATAGGTTGCACCGGATTTATTGTTAATGGACACCCAGCCGCTCAGCTGCAGCTCTGTATCATCAGGGTTCGTAAGCGCTACATATTCGGCATGCCATTGTATGCCTTTGGTCAGATAGCTGATTTCAGATTCGTGCCGGCCGGGCTTTTCGCAGTCCAGCAGCCACACCAGGGCCGGCCGTGTAATCAGACCTTCGGGAAGTGCCGGAAACTCAATAGTCTCTAAGGAGGAAGCTTTGACTACTTTCACTGGGCCCTTACCCGATTGAATAATAACGTCACCCCCCTGTGCATTTAAGAGTTTTCCCGCAAATGTATTACCCTCGGTAGTAACAGCAACAATGGCTTGATTAATATATTTTTCCAGCAGCCGCTCCGATCCTACAAGGTCATATTCAAAGTTCTGTTCAAGCAGCTGTATGCTTTCAGGTGCGGATACAGAGGAAAAAAGAACTGATGTCGGCTCAATGTGGGCTGCCACCTCTGCATAGGTGAATTTCTGTAAACCCTTTTGCAGCTCGATCGTCCGTGTTTCCCGAACGAGAGCTATATCATTATTATATATAGTAATGCCAACTTCTGACCCCTCTACATATGACAGTGAGCAAAAAAGTCCAAAAATTATAAATAATGCAAAAAAAATCCGGGCTTTCATGGTGCCTCCTTATGTTTTTTATGTCGAGAATGTAGAAAGTATAAGATAACTGTGCTCTCCCGTCAACGTAATTAAAAGCACAATTAGTAGACGAGTTATTCGCAGAACAGGGTTTTTAATGGTGTCTTGTCGCACTAAAAAAGGCTGCCGATTACGGCAGCCTTTTTTATGATGTATGTGAAACCTGTATATTCAATCGCTTTTTTTTTCAGAATCGTTGTTTTCAAGTTCTTTTTGCTGGGAACCGTCTTCAATCTGGTCGTCTGTATTGACGGATTTTTTGAAGTTCCGAATGCCCCTCCCCAGACCTTTACCGATTTCAGGTAATTTGCCGGCACCGAAAATTACAAGTACAATTACCAGTATTATAATCAGTTCAGGCATTCCAATGCCACCAATCATATTATTCTCCTTATCCCTTGAAATTACACTGATCTAATACATTAATATTAAAAGAATATAGTGTCTCAATAGAAAAGGCAAGTAAAATTTCACGCACCTATGATCTGATTAGTGTGTGATTAAAGAGCTGTTCAAGCAACCTGTTGAGGTAGTGCAAAGCAGTTTATGACTTGTGTTTTAATATAAATTAATCTATATTTTATTATGAAAATATAAAAATAATATACCACTGCTGAAATTTACGGGATGCATTTTAACGTTATTTCAAATGATCTGAAGTAGTCGGATGACTTGCGGGTTTCGGACTATAACGGGCATCACGTGTTGGGTAATTTTTCTTTTAAAGAGATGGGTGCGCCGATGTATTATAAACAGTGAACGGTCTTTTGTATTGTTATTGATTTTTAACCGGGCGCACAAGATAATACTGATCCCGTTGTAATGCTTTAACGATCACGCCTCCAATACAGGGGCGCACCAGCAGCGCCTTTTCCTTTGAATCAATAACGTTGAACAGCTCTACACAGCAGCTGCTGATATGGGCAGAGTCGGCAATAGAGTAAGGGGCATTCTCAAATTCTGCATCTGCCCGGTATACGGGATTGATAAAATTTGCATGCACTGCGGTCCAGGTCTCCAGCAAGTCTTTAAATTCTTCAGGCTCGGTTGCATGCATCTGAGCCAGGCCCTTTACAATAGCCGCTCCCATTTCCTGGGGGAATGTGCCCCAGTCTGCCGGTTCGTGATTCTTATAGTATTCATCCCGGACCAGGCGGCTTTTTTCTTCTCTTACCGGAAGAGAAGGAGGCTCAAAAGTAACGGGTTCTATAGTGGTTTCCAGAAAAGGCGTATACTCTTCATCCAGACGAAACGATGACACAACCAGATTTTTGCCGGCGTGCTTAGACTCCTTATACCATGGGGTAGCATCGTGTTTGCAGATTTCAGGCCAGACCTGAGGTTCAGCATAGCCGATCTCACTAAGCAGGGCCTCACACACATTCTGTTTGGCCGGCAGTATCTCTATACCTTTTCCCTGCAGATTGTTTTTTAGCTTTTCAAAGGTGGGTTGCTCCAGCCAGTAGCAGTATTTCCATATTTTTTGCTCTGCCATATAGTCGACCTCCCGGATTGTTTTAGTAAGATCATAGAATAAAAAGCTTTAAACACTCAACTAAAAACTGATTAGAGCATTTCTCAAAAAAGCTCTTGTTTCTTTACGGTAAGGTGGCAATATCAGCAATGTGATGTGACAGACATTGTTACCGAGTTCAATTTCAGCAATATTCAATCAACTACTATATTTGGGGGTGTAGTGAAATTCCAAACATCAGGAGTCACTTTGAAAGACAGTGTTTTTTATATTTTCGATATTAAGCAGTGGGTTTGTTAAGAACAACGTTTTAAAAAGATCGAATCTTCTTCGCAGGGTTCCACGTGTTAACAGATCCATGAGCAGGTTAAAAACGATTTTGGGCCTATAGTAGAAACTTCTTATAATATCATTATGGCATTTTTTTACCAGGTCCTGATCCCAGAAAGAAAGCTCTCCGGAGTAAAGTAAGATTTTCTCCAGAGTCTCCAGATCATATTCATCATGATCGGTCAGGTCCCAGAGTTCAGTGCCCGGCAAAGGCGTAACGATGTTGAAAAAAATCGCATCAAGGCCGACGCTGTTCGAAAAATTCAGGGTTTGTTTGAAATCATCTTCGGTTTCAAACGGGTATCCAACCATTACGCCGCCATAATTCTTCATACCGGCAGCTTTTGTCATTTGGACGGCATCGCGCATCTGATCAAGGGTAACCTTTTTTTTGATTTTTTCCAGGACGTGGGGACTGCCTGATTCAATACCGTAAAAAATGTATTCACAGCCTGCTTTACTCATTTTTTGCAGCAACTGTGCATTGACAACATCGGCCCTGGCAGCACACCCCCAGGAAAGCTTTACATTTTCTTTCACCATTGCATCGCAGAGCTTTTCTGCTCTTTTCACGTCGGTTGTAAAACACGGGTCACCAACGAGCAAATAGCGATACCCCTGCTCGTATACGAGTTTCATTTCTTCAATGACATTTGCAACACTGCGTTTTCTGAAGCGCTCTTTTGCACCGGCACAGAAGGTGCAATTAAATGCACAGCCTCTGGAGGTGAAAAAGTAGGTATGATGGTGGTCGCTGTAGAATATGGGCGGCACACTGTAGTCTTTGGGGTTAACAAGATGTCTGGCCGGGAAAGGTACTTTGTCAAGATCATCAAGGAAGAAGATGCCGTTAAACTCAACAGCACCGTTTGCCCTATAGGCAAGACCCTCTATTTGGCCGGGAGTTTCGCCGGAAACCAGATTGAACAATGGAATCTCACCATCTCCCCTGATCAGGAAGTCAAGACTGGAATGTTTTTGCAGTATAATATCCGGTCTGGTTGAGGTTATATGGGTTCCGCCAACAACTGTTTTTATAGTTTTGTCATAGCTTTTTATTTCAGTTGCTATCTGTACGGCCCGGGGAAACTGAAAGGAGAAATTTGCGCTTATACCGACAAAGTCAGGTTTAAATTCTCTTACAACTTCACCGATATTTTGGGGTGAGACAGTCTCATCATGCAGATGAACAACGTGTTCCTGTTCCAGTTTTGCCGCAAGATACAGCAATGCAAAGGGAACCGCACTGGACTCAAGGCCGACCAGCACCGATTTCAGCTTCGGGTTTACCAAAAGGACTCTTTTTTTACTGTCCGGTTTCATAACATCTTATGTTGCGCAGGTTTAATTGAATTTTATTTTTCTCATTGCAAATAACATCATTTTGATTAAGAGCCATCCATGCGAAAAGCGTGATATATTCGTACTGCCGTACTCCCGGGCTTTATAGCGGATGGGAACCTCAACCAGTTTGAGGTTTAATTTTGAAGCTCCAAATATTAGATCAAAGTCACCAAAGGGATCAAAGTCTCCAAAATATTTTCTGTTGGCAATCAGTCTTTCGTAGTTCCTTTTTGAGATTACTTTTGTCCCGCACAGTGTGTCTTTAATTTGCTGCCCCAGGATCCAGGTAAACATAACAGAGAAAAATTTATTGCCGATCATATTGAGAAACCGCATTGCTTCTTTTTCCATGGGGTAAACCAGCCGTGTCCCATTGATGTATTCACCTTTGCCTGCTGCGATTGCATTATAGAATTTCGGCAGGTCCTCAGGCGGGACAGTCAAATCAGCGTCAAGAATCATAAGGATATCTCCTTTAGCCATAGCAAAACCCTTGCGGACCGCATCTCCTTTACCTTTTCCATCCTGTATGCAGTATCTAATATCATACTCACCGGCATATTTTTCACAAACTCTTTGTACTTCTGCAAGCGTATCATCAGTTGAGTGACCTTCTACAAATATTAGTTCAGTATGTTTGCCCATCTGGGGAGTTCTTATGACGGCATTTTCAATATTGCCTTTTTCATTTCTAGCAGGGACTATTACGCTGACGTTATAAGATTTATCGTATGCCGGTCTTGCTTCTATTGGGCGGGCAATGACATAGCTTGTTATGCAAAAGTTATTAAAAAACGGCAGGGGGGCCAGAAATTTATTTAACAGCCAGGATAAGAGAGGAAAAAATTTTGGAAACAGAAGCCGGTTACCTTTTTTGATAATGTCAAAATTTTCCAAATATAACAAACCGCAAATATCATAAATACCCAACCAGTTAAGTCTTTTTTTGGGCATCTTTAGCCGAAACCATTCGGCAAGTACGGCAATAGGTGTCCATAAAAAGTTGTGAATCGTGATAATTATCCGAGTATCAGATTTCGAAACTTTGCGAATCTCATTAAAGGCCTTCTGGATATCTTCAAGGTAGCAAAGCGTATCGGATATAATGACAAAATCAAATTTTTCAACCAGGGTGATATTTTCACCATCCATCAAAAAGAATTTGAGATCAGGATATTTTGCTTTGGCAATGTCAAGCATCTTCGCAGAAATATCAATGCCGACACCGTGCTCAGGAGCTATGCTGTGAAGTATGTCACCGGTTCCACATCCGATTTCAAGAACAGATGAACCTTCAGGGATGTTATATTTAAAAAATTTTATTAAATCATTGTAATAGTACCTATTCTTGTTTATAAAATAGTCCCTTTTATAGGCTATTTTATTCATATATTCTATAATATCAGTTTTTTTTGGAGATAATTCCATAAATATATTTTAAGCTAAAAAATATAAATTAAATTTTAAATGATATAGTTAAATGGTAGAATCATTAAAATTTTCAGTATTGTTTTATATCGGATAGTATCTCCCAAAATTAATGTATTAAATTGTGATTGTACAAATACTATCACATTAGTAATACTATTGGTTTTCAGGCATTATGCAAATGCATTTTGGGATATAGGTATATCATATTATACCATTTAGTTCGGGTAAGGTGAACTGTTTAACCTGACACAGGTCTCAACACTGCTCGTATTATCACCTGCCTGAAAAAACTTACCTTTAACCGGGGCATTTGCACATTCCAGTCCTCCGAGTAGTAAGCATTATATTAAAACACTAATCTATTTAGGGGTAAATTCCCCGAAGCTTGTTTCAAGATAGTTTGTTTCACGCGAGCCTGCAGGCAGTTATTCTGCAGTACGGCAGCATTGATATGGTAGCCTTGCCGGCCGAAGCCTCTTAATGAGAGCGACCCTATACCTTTTCTATCTCTATAGTCATAAATCCCCCCAGCCACTTCATGAAAGGGTGCAGGAGAAACTCTTCCAGCCTAATCAGGGGCCATAGGCACGTGGGTATTATCTGTCGATAACTCATGCCGCCGGTAACGACATAAGATAGGAAAGTATGATATAATATATTTTTTATTTTAAGCCGGGGAAATTCTGCCTCAAAACGCTTGCGATCCCGAAAAAAAATAACCCAGGCTATCGCAAGATTTGCATGGGTCATTCTTTTCTCTACCGGGCTTTCCCACTCTTGTACCTTGTCGTCATAATATTCATAGTGATCGATACTTTTGCTCCAGATGTGCGAGAGATAATTATTGTTCGGGTCAACGATTACCAGGCGTCCGCCCGGCTGCAGGCATCTTTGTGTCTCGGAGAAAAATTTTATCGGTTCTGCAATATGGTGAAACACACCGTTCAAGAAAATTGCTCTGAGCTCTTCATCCTCATAATCCAGGTCCATAGCATTCATAACACGGTCAATATAAGGGCTCGGCAGGATATCGGTTTTGATGACCTGTGGAATGACTCGTTCCATAAACCCGGCACCGCTTCCAACCTCAATTATCGGTCCACTCAGATGCTCTGTTGCATGCAGTGCCGGCAAAAATTCGCGGTAGCGCATTAAAAAAAATTTCATCAGCAGCGGTTTGGACTCAATCATCCTGCGATGCACTTCCAGGGCTGATTCTTCATTAACGTCAATTTGAGAAGCCAGGGGATGTTTCCAGAGATTTGTTATTTTAGTCCGTATTGTAGCTATCATAAGCAATGTTCATACATGCAGTGCTTTGCTCACAACACATGTGCAAAAAAAAAGATTCTAGGGGGTGGCTTATGAAAGTCCGGGTGCCTGATTGCAGCCTATTTATCGGCCAGATAATACATAGGATAAAGGAATTTTCATGTCAATCTATAAAAATGTCCGGGAAGCTCTCGTTCCGCTGTCAGGAGTATTGACCTGCAAGAAAAACAATAACGTTAACAGCATGACAGTACCGAGCACTGCAGCCGTTTTTGACAATCTGACAAATTTATGATAATCCTTTTAAGATTTAATAAAGTTTTACGATAGTAGTTATGATTAATTTATTACAATAGATAGTGCCGTTCATGAAAAAGTGTATTGCTTTACGTGACAAGATGGTTTCCCGCTACTGGATGTTGGTCATAATTGCACTGGCAATGGGATTTGGTTTACGCTTCAACTGGATAATGCACTTTTATAATTATCCAGAAGACAGGGTGGATTTTTTTGACGAATATTATAATCACGTTTCCACGGCAGAAAACGCTTTTAATGGAGAAGGTTTTATTTCAGAGTTTAATAAGCGAAGAGATCTTAATGAAGGGGGGGTGTCTATTAAACCACCACTTCAGGCCGTCTTTCTTTTGGCGATTTTCAAAACTGTCGGAAAAATCCCCGACCTCATAGTTCCTAAAACAATCCAGATTTTGATAAGCAGTCTCATGATACTGGTGTGTGCAGAAATAGGACGTAGGCTTGTTTCACCTTTGACGGGAATTCTCTTAGCGTTTTGCGTTGCACTATATCCTGATTTTATCTATTGGTCTGAGATATTGCAAACCGAGAACAATTATCTTCTGGGGGTCTCAGTAATTATTCTTATGCTTTTTAATTGGAATAGGGATTACAGGCCGGCCAAAGCGTTTGCTACTGCTTTAATACTTGGTCTTATTACACTGCAAAGAAGTGTAACAATGCTACTGGGACCCTGGCTAGGGCTATTTATCCTGCCATTTTTGAGAATAAATAAAAAAAATATAATAAATTCAGCCCTTGTTTTCGTGTTTGCACCTACTGTAGTACTGCTGCCCTGGTTGGTGCGGAATGTGTTGGTATACGGTGAGCCGGTGCTTACCAGCAGTCATGGTGGCCAAGCACTGTACATGTCCAACCGGCTGAATTATGACCCATTGAAAATGCCTTATGTTTATGATGCCGTAATGGCCAGCAAAGAAAATGACATGCTTATACCAGAGATTGAAGAAAAATACAGAGTGCAGGATGGAACAAATTACTGCCTTTCGACGGGTTTAGTTTCCGGCTCGCTAACGGTTTCTTGGTATACCTATTCAAATGCATATGGCAAGGAAGCCTTACAATACATGGTTCAGCATCCTTCCCATTTTCTAAAGAATGTAGTTTTGAAGGCCTATAATCAATTCTGGCTTGTTCAACACAAAGCTATGACTGCTGTGCTTTACTGGACACTTGATTCGATCGGACTTCTTCCGCAGCAGGTGCCCCTGGAAAAAACTTATGGAGCATTAAAGTTAATAAGTTATATTATTAAAAGATCTGTGCTTTTGGGAGGTATAGCAGGGCTGCTTGTCCTTTTGTTATGGCACCGTACCAGATTATTCTTCCTGGTCTTTATCATTTTTTTGTATTACTCTTCTCTACAGGCTGTGCATGGTATAGGCAGTTCAGGGCGTATAGGGCTCTATCATAATTTATGTTTTATCATATTTTTTTGTGCCGGATTAGATGTGCTGATTGCCAGATTGCGAAAACATTTTTTAGGGAGAACCTCGGGAACTGGCTGAAACCTGAAGATTTTTTTGCTTTGCCTCTTCATCTTTCCTTTTGATCAGGTGTATAGTTTACATATCTTACCCGGTGCATTTGAAAACCATGCAACGGTTTCTTTACTCGCATAGTTTTATATAATATTTTTTACTAAGATATGATGCTGGATATTCTTTTTGTACAGAACTACTATGAACACATGATTGGTATAATGCAACTGTCTGCGGTGCTCAAGCAACACGGGTTTACCACGGATGTTACTCTGGGAACAAAAGAAAGCCTTGTTGCAACAGTTGTTAAAAAAAAGCCAAGGGCTGTTGGGTTTTATTGTACTACCGGTGTACATCACAAGTATATTGGCGTAGCAGCTGAAGTAAAAAAAATACTCGGTGATCAGATTTTAACAATTTTCGGCGGCCCCCACCCAACTTTTGTACCGGATATGATTTATGAAGACGGTGTTGATATAATCTGCAGGGGCGAAGGCGAATATGCCCTTTTAGAACTCATGCAGGCCCTGAGAGCGGGCAAAGAGTATACCAGGATACAGAACCTTGCTGTAAAAAGGAACGGCAACGTTTACGAAAACGAATTGAGACCACTGTGTGATATTGATGCTCTTCCTTGCCCCGACCGGGAGATTTACAAAAATATAGAATATATTTATAACAATAAACGGCAGGAGGTAATGTTCGGCAGAGGATGCCCGTACAGTTGCACTTTTTGTTCAACACATGCTTTTCGTGAATTGTACAAAGGCAAAGGAACCTATGTGCGATTCCGTTCTGTTGAGAATGTTATGCAAGAACTGCAAGAGATTAAGAACCGGCACGATCCTACCTGCTTCTTTTTTCATGATGATACACTGATTCATAAAAACAGAAAAGATTACTGCTTTGCATTTCTAACCACTTATAGCAAGAAAATAAATCTTCCTTTTTCCTGCCTTGTCAGGGCTGATGCAGTTACAGAAGAACTTATCAGACTGCTTAAGGATACCGGATGCTATTTTATTTCTTTCGGCGTTGAGAGCGGGAACGAAACATTAAGAAACATGATTCTTAAGAAACAGCTCAAGGATGAGGATATACTAAATTGTGCGAATCTGTTGCATAAATACAAGATACCGTTTGCAACATTCAATATGGCAGGACTTCCGGATGAGACACTGCATGATGTCTGGGATACGGTCATTATCAACATGAAGATTAAACCTGCCTGGGCATGGTTTTCAGTGTATCAGACCTTGCCCGCCACCGAGCTTGCCGGCTATGCACTGAAAAAAGGATATCTTGAAAAAGCTGATGTGGCCGCATCTGATGCAACTTTTCATGAAAGCAGTATTATTCTGCGTAGAAATAAGGAAGGCAGGAAGATTATCAGATTAAAAAATATAGCCAATCTGATAATAAAAGTGCCCTGGCTAAAAATTCCGGCTGTAAAAGTTTTACTTAATCTGCCTTGCAATGGAATGTACGGGTTGCTTGATAAGGTGCTGTATTATATTTTTTATTACTCAAAGCTTACATACAAACAGGGGATCTTCCATACTTTTTTTTCAGCAGTTTTTCTTTCACGTCACCTGAAAGAATTTAAATAAGCACAGGCTGTCCATTAAACGGGGGCCCGCTGTGATGGCGAGATATTCGGCACCACGTAGAATTAGAATATTAATTGTGCTCATATGCGGATCAATCCTTTTGGGGTTGCTCATAGGTGAAATGATGAGCAGGTTTTTAATGGCTTCTGAAAGGAATATTCCGCTTTTTTTTGCTGTTGAACAATACATTTATCCCCCTTTGTATGCAGAACTGAAGGATTATTCACCTGGCAACATCAATATTCTTCTTCTGGGAGGATCGACTTTAAACTTCCTGGCAGAGCCCCTCAAAAAGCAATTACCCCAAAAATCCGGGAAGATACGGTTCTATAACCTTGCATACCCTGCCCACACATCTCAGGACAGCATAAATAAGCTCAGGTATCTTGTTTCAGAGGGGTACCATTTCGATTACATTATATTTTATCACGGCATTAATGAAGTCAGGACCAATAATGCACCGGGGGGACTATTTGCCCGGCATTATGAACATTATTTATTTTACAGACTGGTGAATCCTTTTTTTAAAAAAGAAAAATCTCTCTTGTATATGGCATCTCGTCTGTCACTATTTTACAGACTCTATACTTATTATATTACATATAGATGCAGTGATTTAATTGATAAAGATATCGTAATCGCAAAATGGATAAAATATGGGCATGAAATTAAATCCAGTGATACCTTCAGAGCCAACCTAGCCGAAGTTATCACTATTGCAGATTCACAGCGTTCCAGCCTGATTGTTCCAACATTTGCCTTTAACCTTCCTCACAATTATTCACTAGATGTGTTTAAGGCAAAGAAGCTCGGATATGCCGACGTTGATACGTTTTGTTATCCAACGGAAATCTGGGGATCACCCGATAATGTTGTGAAGGGAATCGAAGTTCATAATGCAATTATACGAAGCCTCAGCAGTCGGTTTGTTTTTATCAACACCGACAACATCAGTAAAAATATTACAAATTTTTATGATATCTGCCACCTTTCCGGTGACGGCGAAAAAGCGCTGGCCAGTTTGATAATGAATAAAATCATATCACATGCCATAGCCCCCTGAGCTATATTTCTACATGTAGAGAAACGGCACGTGGAACACATAACCGAAACCGGTATCTCATGACACGGATAATGATGTGCCGGTAAAGGTGCCGGACAGTTTTTCGCAACCGTGGAATGTGGCGTTTGGTTTGGTGTTCATTGGAGTTTACAGCACACACGTGCATGGTTTCTCCGGCAATGTGTATAGATGCTATGTTTTTTTGACTGGTTATTGCCAATTTGGTATACTACAGTCTTATAATTGATATATTGTCCGGGTTGCATACGTTACAGGGGTGAGGCATACATATGCATAGTCAATCAAAGGGCTTTCAAGCCCTTCTCATTGTGCTTTTGTTCTATATTGGTTTTTCCTTTTTTAACTACAGTATTATCGAAGAAGATGGTTTATGTGCTGCTGGTGGGGGCCTGGTTTTTTGCCTTTTACCGACAACTGGTCCCGGTTATTCCTCTTGTATATATTTATGTGATAACAGGGTTGTTGCTTCATGTGATATGCGCACAGTATGGAGGAAAAGTATTTGTCTCCTGTATGTCATTATTTTTGGACTTGCTGGTCTGTTGCTGCCGCCCTCTAACTGGTTTTTAAAACCAGAGCCGAATTTCATACTGAGCAATATCGAACATTTCATAGCGTACCCCAAGGAGTATGTCGAAGCGTGTTTTGAAAAAATACGTGATCCGCGATATGACTGGAAAAACCAGAGGGATGCACAGATTCAAGTTGGAGAGTTTATCAAAAGAAACTATTTCAGGGGTACTACGTTTGTATATGATCAAATGGGTCGGGTGCCTTATCAGGCAGGAATAGATTTTAACATTATTGACAGTAACGGGCTGGCGGACAAAAAAATCGGGCGAACATATTTTTTCCAAAGAAGTAAATCCAGCCCTGTTTTACGTTTTTATGAAAGAGTGTCAAGACATATTATAGGCAGATGTTTTCCCGATGAGGGTTTCTATTTGACTAAAGAAGAGATAGTTGACTATGTATTTGCAAAACGACCAGATGTAGTCCTTTGCCTTGTACCCATGAACACTATGATTATCCAGGGGTTAGCCTCTGATGACAGATTCAGGAAAAATTATCATCTTAAATACAGTATAAATCTGGTTCTCTTTTTTGAGAGAAAAGGGCTTGCCGTAAAGCCTCTTGATATTCCTGCGGGCCTGGATGTTATGTTTGCCGAAGAAGTACTGGATGGGGACTTTCCAGACAAAAACGTCTTATTGAATGTTTTGAAACATAACGCGTAATACATTGTTTCCTAAAAAAAGACTCAATGCTCAGAGAGTATGCCGATGAATAATTTATGTAAGACATTGCTGCACACGGGGGCCAAACTGCTTTGCAATAATCAAGTGACTACAGGTGCAATTCTTGTATTGTTAGTTGTTACCTATCTTCCAATAATGAATAACTATTTTTTTGCTGATGATTTTCGCCTCTTAATTGTTGGCGCACAGAAAGGTTTTTCAATCCCGGGTCTTTTGGTGACGAATGCCGAGCACTGGGTGCCGATACAAAACATGTTATTGGCTTTGTTGTATAAAGTTTTTGGTGCAGATCCTGCGGGATATTACTGGGTAAATATACTTCTGCATGTAGCCAACACCTATTTGGTCATACTTTTTTTTTCAAAAATTTTTTCCTGCAGGATGCTTGGAGTTATGACAGGAGCTTTGTTTGGTTTTTGTGCTTCTCACTGGAATGCCTCTACATGGATAACAACGCAAACCCACCTTCTGGCAACATTGTTTTTACTGATTTCAGCTCTGTTGTTTGTTGAATATATATATAAGAAGCGTTTTCTGTTTTTGCTGCTTTCCTGGATTTCTCATTTTCTCATGCTTTTATCCTATACGGTTGGTTTTGAAGTGCCAATACTTTTTTTTCTCCTGTTTTGGCTGTTAACATACCGCCGGTTGAGCAAGACATCGATATTATTACGAGGAGTTACATTGGGCTTTTCATATGTCTGTATTATTATAATGTATTTTTATTTACGTTCAGTAGTACTGTCAGCAACACCGTATGCCAGTTTGTTTGATTCGCTTGGAGGTGGACAAACGCTACTGACTAAAATACCTAAAGCGATGCTTTTTTTCGGGTTCGGGCTGTATTTTAGTTATGTGCGTCCGTTCAGCGGTGCATATTTTTTAGATTTTACTTCGTTTCGTTCATTTCCATCATCTGCTGAAATGATTTATGTTGCGGGATTTATTGTGTTTATCATTTTTCTTTTAGACTGGTCACCCCAAGGGATTCGCCGTGACTGGCTGCTCCTTTTTGTTCTGTTCTGCTGGTTGTGCCTTGAATATTTTCCCTACATACTGGGACGTATGAACTTTGGTTTCAAGCACTTTATTTATGCTTCACGATACCGCTACCTGCCGTGTATCCCAGCGGCTGCCTTGATGATAACTGTTTGTAAATCGTTACGACCTTTTCGTGATATACATCAACAAAGCAGCAAAGTATGGGCCATATTTTGCTGTTTTTTGTGCATTATTGTTATAAATATTATTCGATTTGAAACAATAGAACATAAGGTTGATAGGGAGGGAAAAAAATTTGAGAAGGTTACAGAAGTTTTTCTGGTGGACTTTGCACGTCTTTTGAACACTCATAAGAGAGGTTTCCAGATAATCGACGAACCACTTATAGATATAGATTATCCAGCTGGCTGGTGTGTGTGGCCAAGCATGATTGCGCAAACTCATTACACTAAGGAAGCTTTACAAAAAGTTGATTTTATCGTTTTTCCAGCAGAAAAATATGCGAACAGAAGATTGCCAATACATTTAATACACCAGGAAATAAAATACAGAAATCATGAACTTCCGTTGTATGTTGTTAAGAATGGGTACCTGCAACCCTATGAGTCCCAGTAAGAAAAATGTTAGACTGAATACTCAACAGTTTACATAAAATTTTTATATACAGAGGGTGCCGGTATAATAAACCATTTATTGTTTTGAACAATTGCATCGATGTCCGCACTTCTGGTTAGATAAAATGCAGCCAAAGAATATCGTTCATTTACGGGAATTATAACGATTTGGGAGTCTGGGGGAATATACTCTTTAATGCGGACATTCAGAATAATATTTCGCATGGTCCGGGCATGTTTTTCTAAGGGGATGGGAACAGGATTGCTTACTACCGCAAGAGGTCCAATAACAAAATTAACGTTGCGACTTTTTAAATAATTCAAAGTTGCCGTTTTTTGATGTCCCGGTGCGCCGCCGGCACGTTTGATACCTTTCCGAGCTATCCACTTATCATTTAGTCCCAATGCATCAATTGTTTTTAAACCAGAGTAATAAGGAATTGCACCTGCTGCAGTGGTTGCGATGGTAACCTGAGGGCTTTTTTTGAATGCATGCCTAAGCGCTTTTCCGATCTCACACCAATTGATATTTTTGTCGCTAACCTCTCTATGGAGATCTTCTATTGTGTGCATGAAACGTTTATTAATATAATTTCCAAAACCCACTGAATGGTTAGCCGAACCTGCTATCAGCAGAACCACAAGGCATGCTTGAAATATTTTTTGTTTGCAACAGAAAAATATCAACCAGACTATTAGGATAAATAACATCGGCATAATAGGCACCATAAATCTGAATTCCATAAAATCACCACCAATTTTCACAATATACAGTACCCATAGTCCAGTAAGAACCAAGCAGATTACAACAGCTGCATTGCTTTGCCTTAGCAAAGTTCTTATTTTGATAAACCCCAGGAATAAAAACGGAAACATCACATAGGAATAAATAAATGTCGATATGAATGACAGACCTCGCATGAAGTTGTTTCCCTGGGCAGAGACCTTAGCATAGAAGGTGTTGGGAAGAATTTCTCCGTAATATGATAATTTCCATAACAACCAGGTTCCAGTGATTGCTATAAGTGGTGCCCAAAGTAAAAAAAACTTGTAATACTTGACAGGAGCTTCTGTTTTTTCTTTATATAAGCAAAACAACGCGACCGGTAGCACGGTGATTACCAACAATACTGAGTCGAGTCTCGTCAAAACAGCCGCACTCAATAAAAGGGAGAGCAGAACCAGCATATGGGGCTTCCAGAAGTTATGGTAGAAAGAAAACAAAAGTATATACAGAGAAGTCGTGAACAGACAGCACTGCAGCTGTGTTTCAAGCCCGCCGGTAGCATAGCAGCTAAAGGTATAATTGGTCCCCAACAGTATGACGGTCAGCAACCCAATTTTTTTAGAGTTGAAGACAAGCCCTGACATTTTATAGGTAATCAGGATAGTAATAGCAAAAAATAATATGCTCAGCGTAAAAGAAAATCCTACGGGGTCAAGATCAAGCAGGTGTGGAATGGTTATAAACAAAGTCCAAAGGAAATTTGTATATCCCTCTACCCGTTCTCCCGTGTTATATACAAGGCCTCTGCCGTGTGCGAAGTTGTCTGCATATCTAAATGAAATAAAAGCATCATCCTGTATGAACCTGTTAGACCATGCCAGGCAGAGCAGAGCCGTGAATGTAACAAAAACCAGTAGATTCCATCGGTACGTTCTACGGGACGAAGGCTTGTTGATCATTGCAAACCCTTTTGATAATAAGCAGCATTGAATTGAACTATCACCAGCTAGAAGCTGGTGGATTGGTTCCCGACCAAAGTCGGCTAAAGGAAAAACAACATACCTCTGAAATTCGCACGAGGGGTATGTTTTTTTATAGCACCTTCGGTGCTTACTCAAGTCTTCGCCTACAGGCGAGGGTTTTTCTCCCCGAGTGAGACAATAAAAATGAACCGGTTCACATGCCGGAGAGAATTGGAATTGCAATACTCGGCAGTGTATGTTACTTTGTGAACAACAATTATATATAAGTGCAGCCACATAATGCAAGACACAAATAATAATGTGTTTCGGTTAGTCCGTATTATTTTCTCGGGTTCTTTGCTGTGTTCAATTATATTGCTTGGATACCTTTCATGGATAGAATATACATGGTTTTTTGTGCTCGCAGGATTTGTTGTTATTTGTGTGATTTTATTATATATAATGCACGGCCTTTATAAGAAAGAGAAATCTATTGAATGGTTTCTTACCGTTGCTGTTTTTAATATCTTACTTATCGTACCAGAACTGGGTTTACGCTCTATTGATTTTCAGTATGCATATGAGTTCGGTATTCAGTTTGGTTATCCAAGAAGAATTAATTTTGTTAACTTCGTACCTGACAGCAAGTTGTTTTGGAAACTGCCGGCATCGGCAGAGGGTGTCAACTCCCTGGGTTTCCCGGGAGATGAAATTGACATTCCAAAAAAGGATAAAGTATACAGGATTATTTTCCTCGGTGATTCATGTACAGCCCAGGGATATCCGCACATTGTTGCATCTTTACTGAAAGAGAATCAGCCATGTCAGGGTGGCGCTTATGAAAGTGTTAATCTTTCCATATCAGGATACAGCTCATATCAGGGGCGTGTCTTAGCAGATTTGTATGCTAGTAAGCTTGAGCCGGATCTTATTGTGATTTACTATGGCTGGAATGATCATTGGCTTGCCTATGGTTCAGTTGATTCTGAAAAAAATATTTTTCCGTTACCGAATAATTTATTAACAATAGCTCTTTCAGCCTATGAAAATATTCGTATCCTGCAGGCCGCCAGAAAAATTATACATATTTTTTCAGTTACCCAGCAGACAAAGCCTATCAATGAAGTAAGAGTCCCGCTACATCAATACAGGCAAAACCTGACCATGATACATGCTATATTTCAACGGCAAAATATTCCGGTGATGTTTATTACCGCTCCGACCGCGCACTATCGTTTGGGCGTTCCCACTCCACTGATCAAACAAAAGTTCGCTCCTGACAAGAAATTTGTTGTTGCACGACATCGGGAATATAATCAAACTGTTAGAATGGTTGCCGCAGCGACGGGCGCGTTCATTTTGGATTTGGAGGCACAATGTAACAAGATTGAAAATATGCATGAAATATTTAAAAAAGACGGTATTCATTTTACACCTTACGGCTTGGAGTATATAGCACAACAAATTGCAGTATTTATTGAAAAAAATATTTTGCTGAACCTATAAAGTCCATAGAGTTTCTGGAGCACCAGGCCATAGGCAAGCATTGCTCGGTTTCATTATTGCTTTAAGCGGGTAGCTGATAGTGTTCCTCGTATAGAACAGTTTTTTTCTTATAATGTTCACATGCATCGCTAAGATTTTTTTGCCTCCTTTCATATGGTCGGTTAACTACTCTTTATGTGTATGGTACACGCAATACTTACTAAACGCTACAACATACTATTTTTTTTATTACTGGTATTGCTGTTTGTTTTTGAGCTGTCACTGGGACGCTGCCTTCAAGAAGATGCCTTTATTTCATTCCGCTATGCCCAAAACCTTGTAGAAGGTCACGGCCTGGTATATAACCCCGGGGAGAGGGTAGAGGGATATACTAATTTTTTGTGGACCATGATGATTGCTGCAGCTATGCAGCGAGGCATTGACCCTATCGATTTTGCCCGCTATGCGGGCATGTTGTGCAGCTTGATACTTGTCCTGGTAGTCTACCTCGTGAGTCATCGACATGATACTGTCTGCAACGTGACGGGTGGATTGATCGCAGCCGCTATAGTGGCTGCCAATCCTTCGATTGGTTTTGAAGGAGTTCAGGGAATGGAGACAATTTTCTTTTCCCTTCTTGTTACTGCAGGAGTTCTGTTGGGCGTACAGGGCAGGTCAGTAGACGCTGATTTTTCATATAAACATGAATGGAGAATTATCTGGTCAACGCTGATACTGTTTTTAGCTGCGCTGACCCGTCCGGAAGGGCTGGGTGTTTTCTGTCTGGTGACAATAGCAGCACTGTTGTGGGCGTTCAAACATAATCATGCAACATGTCTGCGGTGGGAATGTCTTGTGCTTGTTATGTTTGTGACGCTCTATGCTCCCTATTGGACCTGGAGGTATAATTATTACGGATGGCTGTTTCCGAACACTTTTTATGCAAAAACAGGTGGCGGTCTATGGCACGTAGTACGCGGCATCAAATACGAATTGCAGTTTTTAGTATATAATCCAGTTATCGGCTTTTTGACTTTCTGGGGCATAAGTTGTTTGTTTGCAAACTGGCGGCGGCAACGCAGGCATCGAAAACTTTTGTCAACCAAAAGCGATGTTGCCCCACTGGGTTTGATCTCAGGAGGGGTTATTATTGGCTACCTCATATATGTCATCATAATCGGCGGTGATTTTAAACCTAGCTTCCGCTTTATTATCCCTGTATTACCATTGTGGGCAGTTATGCTTGATCTTGCTATTTCCCGCTTTGGCTGGCCTTTCTTAAACAGATGTATACGTTTATGTAAATATAATAATTTTTTCACGAACACGCAACGCACTCAGACGGTTTTTGCAATGATTTTTCTGGCTGCAGTAGTTTTTAATGCCGGTTTCAGCTTGCCTGCAATCATAAAAAAGATGCATGTTGCTGCATGGGATTTAACAGCACGGAAAGCATGTGGCCTGTGGCTTGCGGAGAATGCACCAAAGGGTTCTGTCCTTGCGATACACTCGGCCGGGATCATTCCTTTTTATTCAAAACTTTATACGATTGATATGTGGGGAATCAACGATGTGCATATTGCGCACAAAAAAATGCCTAATATGGGGCGTGTGCATCCTGTTGGTCATGAAAAAAATGATCCTGTATATGTTTTCTCACGAAAACCCACCCATTTTATTGATGAATGGACTTATGTAACCAAGGATTTGCTTCCTTCTGAAATGCGCTGGTTCAGGTTTAAAAATAAAGATTTTCCTCAAATCCGTAAACGTTACCGTGAACGTAGCGTCCCGCTCATGATTGATGATGGCAGTGGTTTACAACGATACTGGTTTAACTTTTTAACCTTAGTTAAGTGAGGCAGTAACTGTTAGTTCCCCTAAAAATCAACACGTACATCCAAAACCTGCACTGTTCTGATAATATGTGCAACCATCTTTCAGGTCAAAGACAGCCAATTTATGAGC
Organism: Thermodesulfobacteriota bacterium; assembly: GCA_028278025.1. GTDB lineage: Bacteria > Desulfobacterota > WTBG01 > CAIYCZ01 > CAIRTM01 > JANQFE01. The sequence goes on from JANQFE010000138.1 coordinate 43,448, forward strand.
ATACAGAGGAGGAATGCCGGTTTATACTTTCTGCTAAATACACAATATGAGGGTAAGGCAGCCAATCCGTAATAGGGAATGTATCAACCCGATCGAATAATTGTTGTAATGTCGATAAAAATTTATTCTCATCCCAATACCACATATTGTATGATCGTGTAACCAGAACATCCATTGCCCAGGTAAATGCCAGCTTCAGCGATGGATGAGTAGTCACATCCTTAATAATTAACCTGCCATCCGGTGCCAGGTGCAGGGCACAGTTTTTAAGCAAGGCATATTTTGAATCGTCTGTAATATGGTGGAGAAGGTCAACCATCATAATTGCATCAAATTGTTCATCAAGTTTCATGGTGCATGCATCTTGACAATGAAACGTGATGTTGTTGAGACCCAGTCGCCGGGCCGCACGTGAGGCCATATCTATGCGTCTTGGATTGAGGTCGTATCCGTAATATCTGATCTGGGGATATAGCGAAGAAAAATAACAGCCCAGCAGACCAAAGCCGCAGCCTACATCTAACACCTTACGCTTGCCGCGCAGACACAGGGCAATAATATGTAAGATGTTTATGTTAATAATTGTGAACCGAACCTTGCAGTAAGCGCGAATTATCGTTGAATCATAAGATTCAATAATTCGGGTTAGAAAACGTTTATAATCATGGGGATGCGGTATCCCGCCAGGTTTTAAGTCCATGCAGTATGTCTTCTTTTTTGGAACAGACGCTTAAAGAGATCAGAATAAATACTTAATCATTTTTTTAACAGATGTGGTTGGCTTTCTTTCTGAAACGAATATAGCAAACAGCGGTATAATGTGCAATGCATACCTGGAGCAATTCTCAAAAAACTATGTTCCTGGATTTACGCAAAAGAAGTATTGCTAAAAAAAGTATTTCAGCCCTCTTTTAACCTATAAAGGAGCCATTTTTTCGATTTGTCTATTGGTTTTATCTTTCCTCTGATATTGTTTAAGTTGTTGCTTAGATGTACCGAATTAATTTTGCAGATAAAAACAATCCATCTGTATAAGACTGCAATGGGAATGTAAAAATCGTTATAAATTCGTAATTTTTACAGGATTACACCATCATATCAATTGTAAGTTTTGCTGATATTTGCTAAACTCAATACATGTATTACCGAACTACATAGATAAGAAACAGTATGATATATGATAAATTTATTTAATTTATAATTGAATTGATTACAATGATTGATGTGACGATTCAGAAAAGCAAGGGTTTTATTCCCAAACATATCTCTAAGGAACAGGCCAAGGATACCGGCATGGCAATGGTGCTGATCTGCCTGCTGGTGGGTGTTATCGGTCAGCGACAACAGCTGGTGACACTGGCTATCCCTCTTTTGCTTCTCAACATGATCTGGCCCAGCGCCTATAAGCCTGTTGCAAAGCTATGGCTGGGGCTTTCCCATCTGCTGGGAACCGTAATGTCAAAGCTGATTTTGTCCATACTTTTTTTTGTGCTGGTAACACCGGTAGGCCTGTTGCGGCGGGTGCTGGGTAGAGATACACTCCAGCTAAAAAAATGGAAAAAGGATCACTCATCGGTATTCAGGATACGTGAACACACCTATACATCTGAAGATATTAGGCAACCATTTTAACAGGAGAAAATGATGGAATTTCTGCGTGATTTATGGGGATTTTTAAGGGTTCGAAAGAAGTTCTGGCTGCTGCCGATTATACTGACGCTGCTGCTGTTCGGGGTTTTAATTGTTCTGACCAGCGGTACTGCCGTAGCACCCTTTATTTACACGATTTTTTAAATGAGAACATTATGGCCCATGCTATCTTAGGTATATCCGCTTATTATCATGACAGTGCAGCAGCGCTTCTGGTTGACGGGGGAATTGTCGCGGCTGCCCATGAAGAGCGCTTTACCCGTAACAAACATACCAGTGAATTCCCGATTAACGCTGCCAGGTATGCCCTAGAGGAAGGCGGTCTTAGGTTTGACGGACTTGATGCGGTTGCATTTTATGATAAACCCTATCTTAAATTTGAAAGACTGTTGGAAACTTACCATGGGCTGGCCCCTAAAGGTTTACGGAGCTTTTTGTCTGCAATGCCGGTGTGGATCAAAGAAAAGCTTTTCATGCGCAATATGCTCAAGAATGAACTGGCAAAGCTGGGTTCTGTCAAACCCCGAATGCTTTTTCCCGAGCACCACCTTTCGCATGCTGCCAGTGCTTTTTTCCCTTCACCATTTGAGGAAGCCGCTATTTTAACCCTTGACGGAGTGGGCGAGTGGGCTACCTCAACTATCGGACACGGCACAGGTAATGGTATACAGATTCTGCGTGAGCTTGATTTTCCTCATTCACTGGGGCTGTTCTATTCTGCTTTTACCTACTATTGCGGTTTTAAAGTTAACAGCGGTGAGTATAAGCTTATGGGCCTGGCACCCTACGGTTTACCGGGGGCCGGGCAGACCGAGCAGTTCAAACAAAAGATTCTGGATAATATTATTGATATACGCGATGACGGTTCGATTCTGCTCAATATGGATTATTTCAACTATGCCACCGGCCTTACCATGTGTCATGATGACAAGTGGCAGCAGCTTTTCGGGCTGCCCAAGAGAGAGCCGGAAACCGACCTGACCCAACCGTATATGGATCTGGCACTGGCTGCCCAGCAGGTCACAGAAGAAGTAATATTTCGTATGGCTGAGACCGCCCGTAAACTTACCGGCAGCCAGTATCTTACCATGGCAGGCGGTGTGGCACTTAACTGTGTTGCCAACGGCAAACTTTTGCGCAGAGGAACCTTTAAAGACATCTGGATTCAACCGGCAGCCGGGGACGCGGGCGGTGCTGTAGGCGCAGCCTATGCTGCCTGGTTTATCGGTAATAAAAAACAGCGTTCAGTCAACTCAGGTGCCGACAGTATGAAAGGCGCCTATCTGGGACCGGTTTATGGTGCCCCCGAAATTCTGCGCACAGCCAAAATGTATAAGGCTCCCTATGAGTATTACCCTGAGTTTGAAAAGCTTTGCCGGAAGGTAGCCGAGCTTTTAGAGCAGGGCAGGGTTGTGGGCTGGTTCCAAGGCCGAATGGAGTACGGACCCCGGGCACTGGGCAACAGAAGCATCCTGGGTAATCCCTGTCATCCTGAGATGCAAAAGAAACTGAATTTGAAAATAAAGTACCGCGAAGGGTTTCGCCCTTTTGCTCCTTCGGTAATGGAGGAAGATATAGGTGATTATTTTCAGCTTGACCGACCTTCGCCTTACATGTTGCTGGTAGCGCCGGTACTGGAACAGCGGCGTAATCCCTTGCCGGAAAACTATGACCGTATGAAAATGTTTGACCGTCTGTATCATTTGCGCTCAGATGTGCCTGCGATAACCCATATTGATTATTCGGCCCGTATCCAGAGCATCAGCAAACAAACCAATGAGCGCTTCTGGAAACTGATCAAGGCATTTAAAGACAAAACAGGCTTTGGACTGGTTGTAAATACAAGTTTTAATGTGAGAGGTGAGCCCATAGTGTGTACTCCTGAGGATGCTTATCGCTGTTTTATGCGCACCGAGATGGATTATCTGGTTATGGGGGACTATCTGTTTACAAAAGAAGGCCAGCCGCCATGGAAGGAAGAAAAAGACTGGCGCAGCGAATTTCAGCTTGATTAGTGTGTGCCCTGCGGTCAAGTATTCTCAGAGCATAACCAACGCACCATTCTGCCTGCCCATAAAAGTGTTGTTATATTAAACAAATCAATGTTAAAAAACGTTAAAGGCCTTTTTGTTTATAAGTCCTTATATTTGTACGTATTTTAAAGCAATCTAAGCACTAAAATGGGAATTATTCATGGACCAGGAACATAAAGAAACCTTCGAGAAAATCGAATCTAAAGTACAATATGCTTTTAATTTTGATTTTCTTACCTCCAAACGAATTTTCAAGTCCCGCTGCAACTGTTCCAACCCAAGAGTTTTTAACGGATATGCTAATAAAAAAGCAACAATTCTTATCGTTATCATATTATTAATTGCCAGCCTGTTTCCCTTTTGGGTAGCAGATCATAAAAAATTTTTAGTTGATGATGCCTACATAACGCTTACGTATGTAAAATCCCTTTCCCAAGGTAAGGGTTTTGTTCTGAACCATCCTCCCCCGACGTTGGGAACGACTACTCCATTGTTCACATTCATCACAGCCGGGGTGTCAAAAATTTTTCCTGACTTTGACCTTGCTAAAACAGCAGTACTCCTGAGCACTCTTTTTTGGGTCGGCATTGGATGGCTTTTCTTCCTGTTCCGGCACAGCCTCGACATCAATGAATGGCAAGCATGTATTATTGGGCTGGTAATATTCGTATCGAGTTGGATGGAATACCTGTACTTAGGCATGGAATTATACCTATTTGCCTTCCTGTTGGTTTTGAGTATGGCTCTTTTCTGTAGGGGACATACTTTTTTGACGGGCATCTCTACTGGGCTGCTATTTTTGACACGGGGTGAGGGTGTATTGGTTCTAGGAATCTGCATACTGCACTGTATGGTTCAAACTCTCTTTGGCGATAAAAAAGATTATGTCCAAACGGTAAAGGCGTTACTCGTAATGATCACGGGCTTTCTGTTGCCTTTGCTCCCCTGGTTTATATATGCTTATTTTACCTTCGGGCACGTATTCTCCATTACCCTGTCTGCAAAAATGGCCCAGGGGCAGGGTCATCTTGCGGTTTTCCCTTTGGGCCTATTCACGTTTTGGATTCCAATGTGGGGGAACTATACGTTTATCTTCGACAAATTACCTTTCTTGAGTATATTGTGGCTATGGCTATTATTTTTTCTCGGGGTGGGGTCAGCGATAGTTCGAAAACACAGGTGGCTATTTTTTATTGTTTGGATAGCCGCATATATTGGTGGTTATTCACTGCTCAAAGTTGCGGACTATGCGTGGTACAACGTCCCGACCTTTTTTGTTATACAAATATTTGTTTCTCTGGGGATTATTGCATGCGTCGAAATAATTCTTCGGCATAAACGGCCTTTTGCCGCTCAAATGGTGGCAGTCGCCTTTGTGATTCTTATGATTGCTTTATTAAGCCGGCCGACCATACAGGAGGCGCGCACCAAACCCGGCACATTTAGAACAAAATTTTACCTAAACATTGCCAAATGGTTTCGGGAAAACGCAAAACCTTCAGACAGTATCGCGTGCGTTGAAATAGGCTATCTTGCCTATCATACCGAGAACCGCATCATTGACTTGGCAGGCCTAACAATTCCAGAGATTGTTCCTTATGTTGCCAAGGGAGACTATGGCTGGGGCTTTTGGTATTATAAACCGGATTATTATATTTCACCGCCTTTTTTCAGAAAACAGTTAGGTCCGATTGAATCTAATCCCGAGTTTGCAAGGCAGTATGTACATGTAACTACGCTGCCATCATGGTGGAAGGGTGGCAAAGGTTTTTTAATTTATAAACGTATTAAAAACACGAAAACATAAATCCTAACTGATGAGTAACCTTTTGTGATAGAAAAATCGATTGCCAACTTTGCCGTCCACACAAAGACTCCCGAACTCGGCTAATGTTTTTATTGCGCTTTTCAACCCCCTGTCTCCTGAAACGGAAATGTAAATTCAGTGAAAATGCGGGTATTATCTGAAAAACTGCTCAATAGTAATAACCCCGAATTTATATCCAGCATTCTATTGTAAAGTCATTTAAATCTGTAAGATTATGCCTTTGTTTTGCAAACAATCAAAAATGCAGGTTTTTTGATTAACACCTCTCCGCTCACTACACCCCCATAACCGGTGTTTACTCCAAGTAAGCAGACAGCGTTGCATACTGCCTTATCTAAAGGCACGGCTGAAGAAAATCTTGGCAAGGCGCGGGATCGTTTGAGCCTTGTTGGGCATGAGCCTGATAAAGCGCAGCTGGCGAAAAGGATCAAGGTAGAAGCGCCTATAGAATATATTTTGCAGGCGGGTAACTTCTTCTTCGGGCTCGGCGCTTAGATTTACATGAGTTTTATAAATCTCAAATGAATCAGGATCATCAGATACGTTATAACCCATATCCAGAGCCATCTGGTGCAACTCGGTTCCTTTGAACGGGGTTACACGAAACATGGCGGCTGAATGAAGTTTCGAATTTACGGCATAGTCAATTGTTGCCTGCATCTCCTCTTTTGTTTCAGTCGGAAATCCGATCATAAAAAAACCGTGGGTCATTATTTTCATCTCATCGGTTAACCTGATGACGTCGAACACGTGGTCAAGTTTGAGATTTTTCTTTATAAGCTGCTGTAAGCGGGGACTGGCGGTTTCAATCGCAACACACGTAGCAAACGTGTGAGCGTCTTTGAGGGCGATGATCATATCCCTATCAAGTATATCAGCACGCATACCATTGGGAAATCGCAGACAGATATCCATACCACTGGAAGCAATACGTGCTAAAATTTCATGGGCGCGCTTTTTTTGCAGATTGAAACAGTCATCCATAATCATAAATTCTTTTATATTGTAATTTGTATACAGCAGCTTGATTTCTTCCAGGACACTGTCTGCTGAACGGGGTCTGAATCCCTTACCGAATATTTTATGGCAGTACACGCAGCGAAAAGGACATGATCGGGAAGTAAATATAGTCATAAATTCTTTGTGCATAAAAATATTACCCATGCGGGGCATGTTGAAATATTTTTCCAAAGGGATCAGATCCCAGGCGGGAAAGGGAAGTGTGTCAAGGTCTGTGATGAAGTTGCTGCGCGGATTGATTTTTGCCTGGCCATTAAGACGCAATGCTGTTCCCTCAATATCCTCGAGCGGGCCCCCACCATCCAGCCTTTCAACTATTGTTGCAAAGGCTGTTTCACCCTCACCTAACACAAATATATCTATATTGTTATCCAGTGCAATATCCTGGGGAAATGTTGAGGGGTGCGGCCCACCGGCAACAATTGATACATCAGGCAGGACCTGACGGAGTTTGGAAGCAAGCTCAGTCATAATCGGTGCCTCAAAACTCATGAGACTAATGCCGACAATATCCGGGGCAAACTCCAAAGTTTTTTTTACCGCTTTTTCTACAGAATCTCCCTCAACTTTCATGTCATAGATTGCGACCGTATGGTTTCCCCATGTTCGCAATGCAGAAGCCAAATACATGGGACCAAGAGGCGGCACAACCGTAAGCTCAAAAGAGGGACGTGACAAACGTATAAGAAGTACTTTTTTTGCCATTGTTTAAAAATGCCCAATAGGTTTTTTTTAAAAAATTTGTTGTTTAACAGTATCGGCATATTATAGGAATACAAAACTTTTTTTAACTTTATACGTTGCATTCCGATATAATGATTTATCAATCTATCATGAATATGAAGGTTATCTATAGTACTGTATAATTATAAGAAAATATTGCAATTTCAGACAATTGTCAAATCAAGTGGTTTTTTCAACAGAGACTGACTTGAAAACATATTCATTGTTTAGTACCTTATATATATAGACCAATAACATTTTGTTAACAAGTAAGGCAGTCTTGCTATGCGGGCTGTTGCTGCTAGCATTACATGCACGTATGTGAACAATATCCTTAACACCACATGCTTATGTCTTTTACACGCAACATTGAAAAAATATTTTTACTGTTTCCCCCTGTCAGGATGTTTCACGAGAACCCTCAGCAGTTATTGTCACCACTGGGTCTTGGGTATATTGCATCTGTTATCAGAAATGAAGTAGATGTAGAGATTATGGATGCAGCTGTAGAGGGGTTTGATCAGAAAGTACGCCTTGATAAAGATTTTGTCAGGTACGGATCCTCGTATGATAAGATTCTGTCACGCATAGAAGCCTTTAAACCGGATATAGTCGGAATAAGTTGTCTGTGGAGTACGGTGCAGCCGGTAATGCTTGAACTGTGCAGAGAGGTTAAAAAAATTGACAAAGATATTATCACTATTACAGGCGGGTCTTCTCCAACATTTATGCCTGAAGAAAATATGAAGGAGAAGAATCTTGATGTGATTGTGCTTGGAGAAGGCGAAGAAACCATGCTGTCGATTATTCGCCATATGCGCGAAGGAAGAACTTTTGCAGATATTGATGGTATTGTTTACAGAGACGGCGAGTGTATCATAACAAACCCGAAAACAAAATGGATTAAGAATTTGGATGCAATTCCGTTTCCCGCCCGGGACCTCTTGCCTATGGGACTGTATAGAACGGTTGGTATTCCCCACAGCATAACTGCTTCAAGTCACAACAGCTCTCCCATCGTTACTTCCCGGGGCTGTCCTGCGAAATGTATTTACTGCTCAAGCACCAATTTTTGGGGTCATAAATTCCGTTTTCGATCTCCCGAGAATGTTCTTGATGAGATCGGGGAGCTTATTAATCGCTGGGGTATAGAAGAAATGCAGTTTGAGGATGACAACACCACAGCAAAACCCTCGCGGGCTAAAGCCATCTTTCAGGGAATTATTGACCGGGGCTACAAAATTAATTTTTGTTTCCCTAATGGTATTGCGCTGTGGACCCTGGACGAAGAACTAGTAGATTTGATGGTGGAGGCAGGTTGTTATGAAATGAGTTTGCCTTTTGAAAGCGGATGCCAGCAGGTACTGCGGGATATCGTCAAAAAACCGACCAATCTGGAAAAGGCGCGCAACATTGCTGAATATATAAAGAGCAAGGGAATCAGGACAACCGGTTTTTATATAATCGGGTTTCCGGGAGAAACGAAAGAACAGATGCTTGAAACATTCAGGTTTGCAGATAACATGAAGACGGATATTGGTTATTTTTTCGTGGCTAATCCCCTGCCGGGAACAGAACTCTATGCCATTGCAAAAAAGCAGGGTTTATTGAGAGATGATTTTTCCTTTGAAAATAATACCTATACCCGCTCAGCCTTCAATGAAAAAATTCACCCCAAGGGTGAACTTGAGAAAATGGTGAGCCACCAGTTTTTAAAATACTCGATTCGGTCTTTTTTTAGAAAACCACTCCTGATACTTAAGACGTTCTTTTTTGACCTTCTGCTTAAACATCCCCGTAAGACACTGGGCCTGCTGGTAAGAATTGTCAAACGGAATACTTCTGTAGTCTCGGGACAATGAGCAGGTACAGCATAGAATGCAAAGCGTTTTAGCGCGGTACATTGCTACAGCAGGTGCAATTATAGGGTTAGCTGCGCAGTATTTTAATCAGGATTTGTTTAAGGCAGTGGGCAACAATTAAGTGGATATCTTCCGAAACTTCCATATCGTTAATATCGGCATGGATGGCAAGATGTGTCAGGTCCTTGATCCTGCCACCATTAAACCCACAGAAAGCGACAGTCACTGCACCGGTTTTATTTGCATATTCAAGGGCCTTGATAACATTGTTTGAATTGCCGCTGCAGGAAATACCGATAACAACATCATCTTTTTTTAGATAATTTTTAAGTTGTTCCACAAATATATCATCATAGGAAATATCATTGGCAATAGCCATAAGAGCAGGGATATTATCGTTGAGACATACAGCTTTAAAGCGTTTATCCAAATCGAAGGAAATTCCTTTTATAAAATCACCACACAGATGTGATGCTGTGCTGGCACTGCCGCCATTGCCAAAAACAAAAACCGTCCGTTCATTCCTGTAGGCTTTCAGCAAAATATCGGTCAGGCGTATAAGGTTTTGGCGTTCAAGCCTGTGGAGTGTATCGATTACTTTGCTGAAAAACTGCTCTACTTCATGCCCAATGTTCAAGGTATTCATCTCCGACATAAATAAGCTTTGATCCCTCATTTTCAAACTTAAATTTCAATTCTCTAAAAGCAGCAAGGGCCTTGCGCAGCTTTTTCTGTTTTTCTCGGGGACAGTAGAACAGAAAAAAGCCGCCTCCCCCTGCCCCAAGCACTTTGCCTCCGGTGGCACCATTTTTCAGGGCCATATCATAGAGGGCATCTGTATCAGTGGTGCTAATCTTTGAGGCAAGTTTTTGTTTTAATATCCAATTCCGGTGTAGTATCTTGCCGAACTGATCCAGGTTGCCTTTATATAATATATCGCGCAATTCCCATACCAGGGCCACCATTTCCTGCAGGATGTTCAAATTATTAGTCAGTTTCAGATTTCTTTTTTGCTCGGCCAAAATTTTTGAAGCACTCCTCTGGGTTCCCAAATAGTACATAAGCAGGTTGTCCTGCAGGGTTTTATAGGTTTCTTTTGGTAGGTGAATCGGTTCAACAATAACTTCACCTGAGGACTCGAATCTGAAAACATTGAGTCCCCCGAACGCGGCTGCATACTGATCCTGCTTACCGATAGGTTCTTGCAGCCTGTTGATCTCGATATCACAGGCTTCCTCTGCCAGCTGTTTCTTAGTGACGAATTTACCAAGAATTGTGTATAGATTATGCAGCAGACCCACAGTAAATGATGACGAGGAACCCAGACCTGTTCCAGCACCGATATCGGCATTAGAGCTTATCTCAAGGGCACCGGAAATGTTGAATTTTTTAAGAACTTCTCGCAGGATGGGGTGTTTCATGGTATCTATATTTTTAACCATTTCCGTTTTCGAATATTTGGCAACGATGATCTCTTCATCCCAAAAGCGATGAGATGAAATATACATAAACTGATTGATGGTTGTGCTTAATACAGCGCCTTGAGAGTGAGCATAAAATTTCTCAAGGTCAGAGCCGCCACCAACGAAACTTATTCTAAACGGCGTTTTAGTTATAATCATTTTTAGTATTTAAATAATTATATCAGCATACCTACGATGTTTTTCTACTATACTATATTCATCGTCTCTTCGACAAGCAATCAATGCATCAATTTCCTGCTTTTGCAGCCCTTTCCAGGTATAAAAATGTGTTATCCTAGTGTTGCGCAGGGCTTCATCAATGTCACAAAAAATTCTAAGATCTGAAATTTCGCGCATTTTTGCAGTTCCCAGGGCAATTATGCCCTCAATAATCACAACATCAGTATCATTGAGCCTATATTGTATCTCTGTATCGGTCAGCTGGCGGGAGAGTTGATCGTATTTTTTCAGAACGATCTCTTCGTTGTTCAGCAACGCAGTGATATCAGCATGAATTTTGTCCGTTTGAAACCGGTCATACACACTACATGTTTTTTTACGATCGTCTTTTGCCAGGAGCCAATTGTCAAGTGAAACTATTAAAACCTTCTTATGAGCTTTGCGCAAATTCGCACTCAGATAACTGGTAAAAATAGTCTTGCCTGCGCGGGTATTCCCTCCCACGGTTATAATGAACGGTTTTTGGGTATGCGCATGTAAAAAGTCGTTGAAAATTCTATGAACATATGGAGCGTGGGGTTCATTAATAATATATGTTACCGCTTCATTGAATGTTTCAAAAAAATAATCAGGTACGATATCGCTATCCCTGCAGCCGTAACCTGTCCTTACCCCAACGGTTGGCAGCCCTGCATTTTTACCACACAAAATGTCCCGGCGGGAGTCCCCGATAAAAAATGAATCCTCTCGTTGTATATTAAAATCGGTGAGGGCTAGTTCTACCAGGCCGGTTTTCGGTTTGCGACACTCACACTGAATCTTAAAGCGGGGATTCTCCTCTGGATAGCCTTTATCGGGATGGTGCGGACAATAGTAAATGGCATCAAGCTTAGCCTGTTGCTGCCCGAGCAGGGTTTCCATTTTTTTGTGGATTTCCTCCAGCTCTTCTATGGAACACAGATTCCTGGCCACAACAGATTGGTTTGTAATGACAATTGCCAGATATTCTGATTTGTTTATTGTTTGAATTGCCCTGCCACTGTCAGGCAGCAGTCTGAAGTCATTACTCTTACAGAGCAAGCCAATCTCTTCATTGATGACACCATCACGGTCAATAAAGATAGCCTTGCGTTTCACGTCCTTATTATAACGGGATATTTTACCGGAAACAAAATCGGCATTGACTTCTGTCAATCTTTGCGGTGTGCCAACATCCTTTAAATATTCTGCTGTATTGTAACCGAACATATTTAGCTGTGTAACAATCCGGGGAAACAGGTCTCTGCCAAAATCAGCCTGTACGCCTTTTTCAATAGAGGTGAGAATTTTGGGAGACATCACGTACAGGGCTGCATTCACAAGATTTCTGTACCAGGTGTTTTCAGAGTGGGGCTTGGGGTGGAAAGCTGTAACATTACAGTCACTGTCCATTTCAATAAGATCACTGTCGAAAGGGTGGTCATTAGGATGAACAACCAGGGTGCAATCACTTTGTTTTTGAATATGAAAGTCAATAAGCTTTCGCAGGTTCATATTAACCATGACATCACCGTATAAAACGATAAAATCATGCGTTAATATGTTAGCAATTTCTTTTATGCCTCCGGTTGTACCCAGGGGTGTTGTTTCTCTGTAATAAGAAATAGTGACGTCAAAATCTTCTCCATTTCTAAAATAGTTTTCAATACTTTCTGAAAGAAAGCCTGTTATAATAATAATATTTTTTATATCATATTTGTGCAGCAGTATAACCTGATGTTCTAAAATAGGCCGGTTGCCAATTTTTACCATAGGTTTGGGAATTTTTTCGGCAAGATGTCCCAACCGAGTCCCTTTCCCACCAGCAAGAATAACAGCTTTCATCTGATTCACCGTGCTTTCCCCAGTTCGGCCTGCACTGCACATCGTACAGCCTCATCAGAGGTCCTCCTGGCCGTCCATCCCAGGGCATTAATTTTTCTCAGGCTATACTGAAATTTAGGGACATCACCCACCCAGCCCCGGTCACCACCCGTATATATAAATTCTACATCTGCCAATCCCATTTCCTCTACAACAATTTCAGCAATTGTTGTAACGTCTGTGGCACTGTCGACCCCCAGGTTAAAATAGTTTAAGGCATCATGAGCATTTTTCCAGCCGAACATAATGCCATCAACAAGATCCTTAACATACAGGTAGGGTTTTGTCTGGGTTCCGTCCCCTAAAATTTCCAGCTTATGTGGATTCTGTTGTAGTTTCTTAATAAAGTCAAACATTGCTCCGTGCGTTGCCCGCTCGCCAACAACATTAGGAAACCTGAAAATCCAGGCCCGTATACCCACGTTCTCACATGCAGCAGATATGTAGGCTTCAGAAGCAAGTTTTGCAGCACCATAAAATGAGATCGGGAAAAGTGGACCCGTATCTTCAGTGAGGGGCGCTGTGTTTTCACCATACACCGCGGAGCTTGAGGCAAAGACGATATTTTTAACCGCATTGTTTTTCATGCATTGCAGGATTGAAAATGTTGTCATGAATGTTTTTTCAAGATCAATGTTAAGATCTGATGCGCCCTGCTGGATATCAGAGTTGGCTGCCATATGAAAGACATGCTCGAAACCGTGTTCCTTAAAGACAGTGTTGAGCTGATCAGTTTTGAGTATATTGAGCTCTATAAATGAAAAAAGGGGATTACCGGTGTGGTGGGCAATGTTTTCCAGTCGGCCTAAACTCAAATCATCCACGCATACTACCCGGTGGCCTTCTTCGAGCAGCATGTCACAAAGATGGCTTCCTATAAAACCAGCACCACCCGTAACGAGGATATTCATGGGCACTACCTACAATTTGTTTGGATCAATATTAAGGTTAAATCTATAATTAAAAATACACCTCAGATATGCTTTGCCGCTGCGCCATTTGTGCAGGGTTACCTCACCGATCCGTACTTTATAAGGAATATCTATCTCAGTGTGTTTAAAACCTGCCATGTTTGCCCTAATAATGATTTCACAGGGAAAAGCATAATTTGTTTCCCATTGTACAGAGGTATTTACCATGCGCTGCATGCAGAACATACCGGTTGAAACATCATGAACATTAATACCGTATAAATTTCTTACCAGAAAAGCAAATGACCAATTTGCAGCTTTATTCGACAAGGGCATCTCTGTACCCAACTGTTTGGTTATCCGGTTGCACGAGATGATGTCATAGCCCTCTTCTGTAATCATCCTGACAAGCCTGGGAATATAATCCATAGGATAGGTGTTGTCGCAGTCCGTAGTGATAAGTATATCATGGCGAGCTTCCTGAAGGGCTGTTCGCAGCGCTATGCCATGGCCCCTGGGTTCCTGCCTGATTACCCGGGCACCCATTTCAGCAGCAATATCAGGTGTTCTGTCTTTGCTGCTGTCCACAACGACAATTTCCGTTTCAAAATCAACAGTATGCTTTCTGACATGCTCAATCATTGGCCTGATTGCTCCCTCTTCATTAAATGAAGGCATCACCACTGAAATCTTATTTTTTTCCGTCATGTGCTCATTCCGTGTTTGTTCAGATTGATTTTTTTGCAATAACACAATGTATACCTACCCAGTAAGGAAACATGACATTGTTCAACCTGAGAAGATCAGCCCCTGTTTTCAAAAGCTTATGAAGTACTCTGCTGTGAATTTTTATGCGATAGATGATATAACCGAGCTGGAGTGTCTGGAAGTGGGGAGTGGAGTTAACTACATCAAGACCGACGGTTTTTGCCATGTTGCCAAAAGTTGTTTTTGTAAAGTAATAAAGATGTACCGACATAAGAAATACCCAGCGTCGCCCCATCAATCTGGCAATCCAGCTGTTTATATCAGGGAATGTACATATCAGAACACCGCCCGGCCTTAATAACTTGCTGCAGGCTGTTAAGACTTTCATTGGATCAGGGACATGTTCGATGACATCCCATAGTGTTATAATGTCAAAAGACCCATCAGCATAATTTTGTTCAAAAAGTGTACCTTGATCGATATCCAGATTGTAGTGGTCTTTGCCCCACTGGCAAAACCAGGCATTGGGTTCGCAACCCCGTACATCCCAGCCATGTTTTTTGGCAATTGCCATGAATGTTCCGGCTGCTGTGCCGACATCCAACAGTTTTCCTTTCGCGGGCAGTAATGAATTGATCATTTTAATACTGCGTTCAAAAGCAATTTCCCTGCCCCTGTTTTGCGATACAAACTGCTCCTTGTAGCCTTGAATAGTACCATCAGCGTAATTGCTCAAAAGACAGTCATCCTGCAGCCTGGGGTTTATAAACCTAAGACCGCAGGTGTTGCATTGTACAACCTGGTCAAGAAGAACATCACCACCACACGAACGGAACTGTTTAAGAATTTCTTCTGCAGGATCATCAAGATGATAGGTTCTTTCATAGACTACACTGTATGCGTGAGAGTGACAAAAGTTGCACGGTATCTCCTGCAACAAATTTTCTATCTTTTGGTGAGAATAACCTTCTGTCATCCTGTGGCCATATGCAGGTCTAAAATATAGGTTACAGTCTTTTTGGGTCTATAGTAAGTTTAAAGCAGTATTTAAAGATGCACAACAGTGCTGCTTTGCCGGAACGCCATTTCTGCAGGGTCACGTCTCCGATTCTTGTTCGATAAGGGATATCCATTTCATACTGTTTAAAGCCGGCAAGCTTGGTTTTTATAATGAGTTCAATAGGGACGGTGAGATAATTTTCGAGTGTAATAGAGCGGTTCAATTTTTGGGTCAAACAAAACATGCCGGTGGCAACATCTTTTACAGGGATGCCGTACAGCAGACGTACCAGAAAGGCAAAGCTTTTATTTGCGAGCTTATTTGCAAATGGCATTTCCTGCTTCAGATTTTTGGTCAGCCGGTTGCAGGATATGAGATCACAATCGCTGCCGAGTATAAAGTTTACCAGTTTTGGAATGTATCCCATGGGGTACGTGTTGTCACAATCAGCTGTTATAATAATATCGTTACCAGCGGCTTGCAGCCCTGTGCGCAGGGCATGCCCATGTCCTGCCGGCTCCTTTGTAATAACCTGCACGCCCATCTCCCGGGCAATATAGGGGGTATTGTCAGTACTGCTATCGACGATAATTATTTCAGTTTCATAGTCGCGGGTATATCTTCTGATATCTTCGACAACTATTTTTATAGCCCTTTCCTCATTAAGTGTAGGCATTACTAAAGACAGGCTGGGCATTATAGTTCCTCATTTAACTTTTGAGCCAATGCATAGGAGTGTTCAAAAACAGCGTCCATATTTAAGTACTCAAATTCGGCAAAGCGTCCGCAGCAGAATATTTTCTGGTTTGCAAGATAGCTTAACACAGTATCAGTATTTTTCCTGTGATCTAGATCGTAGATGACGTATGCATACTGAAAGGTGCGCACTTCGGAATCAAACACGTCATTTTTCTTTACCAGATCTATTTTATCGAAATCGTCTATTACTGTTCTTCTGATTTCGTCCCGACTCAGATCAGCAAGGTAGCTGCCGGGCCGGTAAGTGATTTCAGCCATTATGGTAGAGCCTTTATCCTTAAGACAATAATTTTTACCGAGAAAATTCATTTTTGATATGCGATGAAAAATGATATTTCTTTCGGGAACATAGAAAGCAAAATTGTCACCCATGTTGTCTTTGCGGGCCTGCAGAACAATTATATGAATAGAGTTATACTTAAGGTTATTGAGAGCTGTTTGGACTTTTTGTGGAATTTTAATATAGGTACAGAATTCATGTAGAGGCATACAGTTAATAAGTGTTTCCCCGGTAAATATACCCTGATCGGTTTCAACCGTCCAGCACTTATTGTTGCATTCTATGGTACGTATGCCTACAGGATTGACAATTGTTGTCTTGGAAGCAATACGTTTTGCCAGGGCAGTAATAAGCTGCTCAATGCCACCTTCGCACGGATAGTGAAAATAGAGTTGATGGGTATAGCCTTCTGTAGGAATGCCGCGGGCGGACTGTATGACATCATCTTTCGGTGGTTTTGGTATCCGCTCTACCATTTGGGTATCCATAAAGGCCGCATCAAACTTCCAAATTTTTTCATTATAGGGTTGTAAGTATAATTTAGTGATGCCTTCTCCAAATGTTTTCAGAAAAAATTGCAGCATATTATGCGGATGGTAGACCTCGTAAGGATTGTTCAAGAACTCCTTAAGGCAGTAGTCCCTTTCAGTTTCAGCAAGTGCAGCAAGATCATTTTCAAAAGGGTATTTAACCAGTCTGTTTTTATGGTAGATTTTGTTAGATCGTCTTAATACATTTGTCTCAGTCAGCGAAGTGATTTGTGAAAGAACTTCCTTGTTTTTTGAAAATAGGGCATGGGGGCCGATGTCATATATAATATTATTTAACTGATAACTCCTGCATAGCCCTCCAAGTCGGGCCTCTTTTTCAAGAATTACAGAATTGCTGTCCAAGAAGTACGCAAGTGAACAACCGGCAAGGCCACCTCCCAGAATGAGTACACCCATATAAAATTCCTCGATAAGAAAAGCCTAGGGCATTTTCTTTTATTTAAATTTATGATATTTATTTTAAAATTAAAAGTAATGTCAAAAAACCTGACAGATAGACATGGACATACAGCCCTTGTATTTTTTTCGGCAACATCATGGAAATATTTAAAAAATCAACTATTTAAGATAATAAATTCACTATATTTTGTCAATCACTAGTACATGTGGACAATTAACCTTGGGTGTAAGCTGGGCTCGCACCTGCTTGATTGCTGCGGGCAACCTGCTCGCTGGAACGACTATTAGTTATAGTTCAGGCTGAGGCTCACCCTGCCCGTGCTGCCCAAACAGGTGCGAGCCCAACCTCCGAATCCACAGTTTTAATTGTCGGTCAGTACTAGAAGCAGATCTTATGAAAATGGCGGCGAATAAAACAGTCCAAAACACATGCCTACTTTTGCTTGTCATACTATTTGTATCTTCAGGATTGTTGTATAGCTTTTTTACACCCCTGTGGAGCCCGCCAGATGAGGAAAGACATTTTGCCTATTGTGAGTATATTGCCCAAAACCATAAACTGCCCAGCCTGATTCCTGATGATGAAGGAGTTCGTATCACCGAAGTAACCCACCCACCTTTGTACTATTTGATCGGCTCGCTCTTTTGTAGGGAAGATGGGTCCATAATCCATGAAAAAGTTATATTAAATGACGGGCCAGGAATAAGGAATATCATGCATCCCGATGATGAAGCACGCTTCCCCTATTCAGGCAAGGCTAAATCGGCACATTTAATCAGGGTTTTTTCAATTGTGCTTGGAGCAATCAATGTAGGCTTTATTTTTTTATTTGCCTTAAAAATTTTTCCCGGTGAGGTACTGCTTGCGTTTGCTGTAGCAGTCTTCGT
Source organism: Thermodesulfobacteriota bacterium (assembly GCA_028278025.1). Taxonomy (GTDB): domain Bacteria; phylum Desulfobacterota; class WTBG01; order CAIYCZ01; family CAIRTM01; genus JANQFE01. Next base: position 61,605 of record JANQFE010000138.1, read on the forward strand.
AGCTGCCAATGCCCAGTTTCTGCATATCTCCGCTTCGGTATCTAATGAAATAATGAGTTCTACTCTCTGCACAATACTACTCTATAACCTGTTTGGTTATTTAAAAGGACCGGTTGCTTATAAGCATAACGTTGTAACCGGCATTTTGCTTGGATGTGCGTTGTTGACCAAAATTTCGACAATCATCTACGTACCGGTAACGCTGGGCGTGCTTGTCTGGTCTTTTGTTCGCAAAGGGAAAAATCCTTTAGGCAGTATAGGAGTGCTCTTGTTTAGTGCATTGTGCGTGTGCGGGTGGTGGTATGTGCGGAACTGGATAATGTATGGTGATCCCACTTTTTCGAAAGCCTTGGTTGAAGTGCTCCCTTTTACTACGCGAAATCAGCCGGTAACACTTGATACGTTAATCAGGGAGTATACAGCATTTTACACATCATTTTTTGGTTATTTTGGGGCATTCCAGGTTCCGATTCCAGGGGTGCATTTAACTATATACGGTATTATCATCTTCCTGGGAATTGCCGGATTGGTGAAACTGTTTATTAGCAAAGAACTAACATCCCTGCAAAATCAGTTATTCATTACATTGATGGCTGCAATTCTGATTGCAGGTGGTTTGTTTGTACTGCTGAATATAAAAGCGTATGCTTTTATGGGTAAATATCTTTTTATTGTAATTGCGCCACTTGCTATCCTGATCTGTGTCGGTTTTCGTTCTGTTTTTCCATTACAGGTGCGCAATTATGTCCTGGGATTGCTTATCATGGTGTTTGTCGGTTTAAATGCACACATTTTTTTCAAGGTTTTAAAACCGGGTTATATAGAACCCCGTTTAATCAAGGGGGCTGATCAGCAAGAAGTTTGTTGCTGGACAGATCAGATTACGCCCCATAATAGTATCGGACAAACATTTACCGCCAAGAAAAATAATCTGTGTGCACTGCGCGTCATGTTTTATAATCATGAGAAAAGCACGAAAAAAGGCACGGTAACTTTTTATCTCAAGGAAGCGAACCAAACAGGCCGGGACCTTTATCAGATTGATTTGGAGATTAACAATATTCATGCAACCAGGTTTTTTTTCATTTTTCCGCCGTGTGCTGATTCTGCTGAAAAGCAGTATGAATTCGGATTTCGATCCACTCTGACTCCCGGCAAAGGAATTTCTTTATGGTATGAGAAGGAGGATTGCTATCCCGAAGGCCATATGCTTGCCAATGGTAAAGCCGAACCAGGGGACTTATACTTTACAGCATATTATTTTACCGGTTCTAAGCCCCTAACAGAGTGGGAGGGTGTAACACAAACGGTAAAAAGGCAGGGTGAATATGTTGGTGTAAGGGAACTGCAACTGTATGTTGAAATGCCTAAAAAAATGAGAGAAAGGTCTTTAACCCATAAAAAAATGATACGTGCATATCAATAACGGGATATGTACTGATTGTCGTGCAACTATATCTTTCTAGCACCTGTAGTATTTTGCACCATGCGTTAAGATATGTCAACAACACGAAATGTCATACTACCTGCTTGTCCTTTTTGTTTGACACATAGTAGGGTCCTTCCTATAATTTGGAGACAGGACTTTTAGCAACTGATTTAAATTTTAATTCGAGGATGGTCATGAACTATATTGTACAAAAATATGGCGGTACGAGCTTGGGAAAAGCCGAACGCATGCGCAGTGTTGCAGAAATTGTTAAAAGCTCTCTGGGAAAAGACCGGGTGGTTGTTGCTCTTTCTGCAATGAGCAGTTATGTCAAGGCTGAAGGGACTACAAGTAAATTAATTGAAGCAGCGCAAGCGGCTGTATCCAAAGGAACTTTTTTTAATATTATTGACCATCTTGAAGAACATCATGTTGCAACCATAAAAGCACTTATGAATGGTAAGCCACAGGAGCAGGTAATAGACCAAGTTGATGCTGAAATAAAATCTTTAAAATCTTTTCTTGAGGCCATTAGTGTTATTGGCGAAATTTCACCACGCTCGCACGATGTTATTATCAGTACAGGTGAGAAACTTTCCGCCTGTATTTTTGCAGGGCTGCTTAACAGCATGGGAATTGATGCCGAATATGTAAATCTTGATTCGCTGGTAGATAAGCCTTTTAGTGAAGCAAATAATGAATTTTATGAGTTTGCCCGTAAGCGTTTAAAAAAAATTATTGAAAAATGCGGATATAAAATACCGGTCCTGACCGGCTATTTTGGATTTGTACCTAATGGAATAATACAGAGTGTTGGGCGAGGTTATACCGACTTGACTGCCGCTTTGGCTGCGGCGGCAGTCGGAGCCAGTGAATTACAGATTTGGAAAGAGGTTGACGGAGTTTTTTCTGCTGATCCGCGCAAAGTGGAAGAAGCCGTGGTGCTGGAAAGTATCAGCCCAGAGGAGGCTGCCGAGCTCACCTATTATGGTTCAGAGGTAATTCATCCATTTACCATGGAACAGGTAATGCGGGCAAACATACCAATTAGAATCAAAAATACCCTTAAGCCTGATGTTCCGGGTACAATTATTGATCCCCATGTTAGTAATATGATCTCTGCAAAACCAGCCACTGCAGTTACTGCAAAAAGAAACATCACCGTAATCAATATAAACTCGAATCGGATGCTGATGGCTTATGGCTTTATGGCAAAAGTATTCAATATCCTTGCAAAATATGGTATTATCATCGACCTTATTGCTACCTCTGAAGTAAATATTTCAATGACAATTGAAAATATTGAAAACATTGAAAATCTTGATAAAGCAATAACCGAGTTAGAAAGCCTTGGAACCGTATCGCTTCAAAAAAAATTGGCAATTTTAAGCCTCGTAGGGAGGGGGCAAAAGCATTGTGTAGGACTTGCCGGTAAGATGTTTGCTGTGCTGGGTAAAGAAGATATAAACATTGAAATGATTTCCCAGGGGGCTTCCGAGATAAATATTTCCTGTGTTATCGAGGACGAGGTTGCAGACCGGGCACTTAAAGTGATTCATAATGCTTTGGTGAAATAATTTTTGCATTCTTGTTTTAAATATTTTCAACAAAACCTTGAAGAAAGTCTTCAGATATCAATGGATAAGGGTGCTGTTGTACTGTGTAGTGGTGGTGTTGATTCCACAACCGTTCTGGCTATAGCACAGGAGCAGGGCTATAGTCTTTACAGCCTCAGCTTTTGTTATGGACAGCGACACAAGATTGAGCTTTCTGCAGCTCGAAAAGTAGCTCAGGCATTTAATGTTGCAAGGCATTTGATTCTGGATATCGATCTTGGAAAAATCGGGGGATCTGCTCTTACCGAAAACGTAGAAGTGCCCAAAGATAGGTCATTGAACGATATTGCGGGGGGTATCCCCACAACCTATGTACCGGCTCGTAATACTATATTTCTTTCCTATGCACTTGCCTGGGCTGAGGTGCTTAATATTTATGATATTTTTATCGGTGTTACTGCCGTTGATTATTCAGGCTATCCTGATTGTCGTCCGGAGTATATCGAGGCGTTTGAAACTATGGCAAACCTGGCAACAAAGACAGGTGTTGAGCGTCGAATGATTCGGATCAACGCCCCTTTGATACATCTTTCAAAAGCACAGATTATTAAAAAAGGCAGACAGATGGGTGTTGATTACAGCCTCACTCATAGCTGTTATGATCCTACTATGGATGGAAAAGCCTGTGGTCGTTGCGACAGCTGTAAACTGAGGCGCAAAGGTTTTCAGGAGGCCGGCATTGTAGACCCTGCCAGTTATGTATATGTTTAGCCCGCATTATTCATGACTATTAGCGGCCAGCCTGCGGCATCGGGCTGCGTGCTTCAGGCTATGTGCTCGCAAGAACAGCTACTTTCTTGATTACCAGATATCGCTCGCACCGCCTTTGCAGACCAACCCGATGCTGCGCGTGCCGGCAGGTTTCTTTGTAGTAAACACCAGGGGATAGTGTGTTCACTACATGCTGATGAATGATGCGGGGTAGGATATAGTGTTTAGGGTGGTCGGCAGTCAGGAAATTGGTTCGTATGTTTTAATCTGTGGATAACTGTTTCAGGTAGGAAACTATACACTGGATTGATTCCTCAGGGGTTGAAGCGCCGGCTGTAATGCCAACATGCCTGGCATCTTTAAACCACTCTTTTTGCAGATCCGCCGTTGACTCGATCCAATAACTCCGCTGGTTTAACGATTTTGAAATTTCATATAACCTTTTTGTATTTGCACTGGTTTTTGAACCGATTATAATCATGACATCATTTTGTAGAGGAAGTGTTTTAATCTCCTTTTGCCTGTCCCGGGTTGCCTTGCATATTGTATTGAAAAACATCAGGTCCTTAATCTGGGGCCTTAACGCTTCCAGTATTGCCTTTACGTTTTCCAAACTCTGGGTTGATTGTACAACAACTGCGGCGCGCTGCAGGTTCTTAATTTTATCCGGTGAGATGCTATCGGGATTTTCGATTACAATAGCCGGTGAGTGAATTTGGCCTATGATCCCGCGTACTTCGTCATGGTCTTTGTCGCCTATGATAATGAGCCGATACCCCTTTTGTTCCATATCTCGGGCAATGCTGTGAATTTCTTTCACTTTAGGGCATGTTGCATCAATGATTCTATAGCCCAGTTCTCGAGCTTTTGTGATAGTTGCCTTTCCGGTTCCATGGGCACGGATTAAAAGAGTTTTACCTGTCCCATCTGAGAGATGATTGACTTTAACTATACCGGTTTTTTTTATCTCCTTTACAACTGCTTCATTGTGTACAATATCGCCAAGCATTTCTACAGGTTTACCCTGTAAAGCAGTTTGCTGAGCTAACTTAACTGCTCTTTTTACACCGAAACAAAAGCCGGCAGATTTTGCCAAAGTGATTTCCATATTTTTGTCTTGTTCATCTATGAATATGTTTGATCACTACACAGCATGTATGTGATCTGTTTGCAGGGGCATCAAAACAATGTTTGATTCGATACGCTTGCTAACCGCACGGATAACAATGAGTACTGCCACGTTAAAATATAATTGCCCATAGATGTGCAACTGTTATAATATTAACTAAAATAATATATCAATCAAGAATTAACTTTTAAAATATAGTGCCAGTATTCATACCAAGTCAATTGTTAAAGGAGAATCTATGAAAGGTTATGTGCAGGTATATACCGGAGACGGTAAAGGCAAGACTACAGCCGCATTTGGTTTGGCCCTGAGAGCGGCAGGTGCAGGTCTCAGGGTTTTTATTGCCCAGTTTGTCAAAGGCATGGATTACAGTGAACTTAAGGCCTTGAAACGTTTTGACGATTCCATTACGTTGCAACAGTATGGTACCGGCTGTTTTATTTTCGGCGAACCCAAAGATGCCGATGTGCAGGCAGCATGTCAGGGATATAAAAAGTTACAACAAATTGTTTCATCCGGAATGTATGATGTGGTCATACTTGATGAGGCCAATATTGCAGCATATTATAACCTGATTTCGGTCGATGACCTTGTAGAACTCATCCAAACAAAGCCGGAAAATGTTGAGCTGATTATTACAGGCAGATATGCTCATGAAGAAATAATTAACAGGGCTGATCTGGTGACTGAAATGCGGGAGATAAAACATTATTTCCACAAGGGGGTCGAAGCCCGTACGGGCATTGAGAAATGATAAAAATGGTAAGGGATTGAAAGGTGCTTTCTATTGTTGGAGTCTTACCAGTTCATTTTTTAGTCTGTTTTTCATCCGCAGCTGGTTTTCAATCATATCTTGGGTATTTTTTATTTGCATATCAACGTTTTTAATTTTTTCTTCAGCGTCAAGAGCTTTACTCTGCTCAATTTCAATTTTTTCCTGGCGCTCATTAGTGCTGAGATAGGTATTGGTTCGGATGTTTAAATCTTTAATTTGGCTGTCTGCCCTCTGTTTGTCCTGGAGATATTTTGCTCGCTTGTTCAGATACGTGTTTTTATTTTTTTCAAGATTGATGATATTTGTCTCTATAACATTTATTCTGTCTGTTAGATCATCAATTATTTCCTGTTTCTGCTCAGCATCGGACACTGCAGCTGTTTCCAGCAACTCTTCATCAGCACTTTCAGATAGCACCGCTAAAGGGTAATACATACCCCGACTACTTAACATGCCATCACTTGCAGTTATATGTTTAATCATTCTCAAAGGTATTCCGGCAGTCCCGCCATCCATAAAAAAGAAGACCGTTGAACCTTCTTCCCAGTATTTTGCAGTTTCCAGGGCGTTGCCGTTTTTAAGCTGAATGGTGAAAAAAACGGCTTCTGCTGTACACGTTATACATAGTAGTGTGATACCCAATACTATGGTAATCATACGTCTCATCATACTATCCCCACTGCATACTATTAATAAAAGCAGTCATATTTTTAAAATAAATTATCAAAAATAATAAAAAATAAATTAACAATATAGGTAACCATTTTTTTGTCTAAAAATATATATCGTATAATATAGACAATTTCTTAAGAATAATTTGGAGTTGTTACTATATGTTTGCGATAGCTTTGCTTGGATTATGAGAATAGTTAAGGAATGCTTTGTTTTTTGGAAGCATATCAGGCGGTTGCACACAGGGTTCTTACATACTATTGCCCCCAGCGATCATCTATAACCTGTATCTTTATTATTTTATGCTCAGCCTCTTCTTCGGCAATAGATCGTTCTTCGGGTGTTAGGACATTATCAAAACAGTAAGAACATACACCTGTTTTGTTAACACACGATTTTTTAACATTACACAGGACACATGTTCTTACTGAGATAGCCTTGGCAATTCTTTGTGAATTTCTCAAGAGTTCAGCAGTTGATGATCTCTTTTTTGCCCTGATTTCATCAAGGTCCAAAATGTTATTTTTTTCTGTCGGCATATCAGCCATAGTGATTGTATATATTTTTCAAACAGTTATAAATTATTTTTAAAGTATTCAACAGTTTCTTCAAGACCTTCCTGCAAGATCGTTTGAGGAGCCCACCCTAATTCCTTTTGGGCCCGGTCACATGAAAGGACACTACGCAGCTGTTCACCGGGCAGGGGTGGGCCATGTTTCTCAGCCACAGAAAAACCGCACATAGATTTTAGCATAGAAAACAATTGGCTGACACTGGTTTCTAATCCGGTGCTTATATTTATTTCACCGGTGAAATCGTGTTGCAATGCTAAAAGGTTAGCTCTGGCCACATCTTTAACATACACAAAATCCCTTGTCTGCTCACCGGTACCGTTAATTACAGGCTGCTCTGCCTGCAGCAGTTTGAGGGTAAAGATTGCTACCACACCTGCCTCGCCGTAGGGGTCCTGCCGTGGTCCGAAAACATTGCTGTAGCGTAAAACAGTATAGTTCAAACCGTATGTCTGATGATAAAAATAAAGATATTTTTCTGCAGCGAGCTTGCCGACCCCATACGGACTGAGGGGTCGCAGAGGGTGGTTTTCATCAGCCGGAAAATAATCATGCTCACCGTATATGGCGCCTCCGGTAGATGCAAATACTATTTTTTTTACATTGTGCTTAACCGCAGCTTCAAGTAGCTGAACGGTTCCCCTGATATTGATATCCATGTCGTGGAGCGGATTTTTTACAGAGGAACTCACAGAGATTTGAGCAGCATGATGAACAACAACATCGGGTCTTACATCTTTAAATATTTGTTCAACGGACGGATCCGTAATGCTGATATGGTAGTGTTGGGCCTGGTCAGGAATATTCGCTTTGCACCCGCTTGAAAGGTCATCTATAATTATAATCTGATTTCCGTTGCTAATGAGAATATCGGCAACATGCGAACCAATAAAACCTGCGCCGCCTGTTAGAAGTATTTTCATATCACCCCCTGTTTTGGAAGAGTCTCATACAATGACTGTTCAGCAATATAATCAGAGATAAGAATACACTATTGCTATAGTATTTGAAAAACATAGTACCTGGTTATACCCTGCATCAGGATATCAGTCCGATGACGCTTTTTGTTTATGTAAAGTAAATATCATAAAAAATCAAGTTATTTAAGATTGCTCAAAGAAAAGTTTTATGTTATGCAAACGCTTAGAAAGCTGAATAGGTATGTGCATAATAGGTGTAGCTGTTAATTTCATATGCTACCCTGAGAAAAAACCGATCTAAAGAAAATATGCCATGTACACCCGAAATGAGTATTTAAAAAATATTCCTTCTGTTGATGAAATTTTGCGGACAACCGAGGTGCAGGAGCTGCTGTTGAGATTTTCCCGTGTGCTTGTTGTTAAAGCAATTCAGCTTGTTTTAGAAGAAAAAAGAAAAATGATATTATCGAAAACAGATGAAAGCAATTTCGAAAAGGGCCGGCTTTCTGATGTTTCTGCACAGCTCATAGAAGCAAAAATTGCAGAAATCACACAGCCGTCCCTGAAGCGGGTAATAAATGCGAGCGGTATTATTGTACATACAAATTTGGGGCGGGCACCTCTTTGCGAAGAAGCAATAGCATCCGTGGTCGAGGTTGCACGTTATTATAGCAATCTGGAGTTTAACCTCGTTAAGGGTGAAAGAGGAAATCGTTATAGTCATGTGGAGGGTCTTCTGAAAGAGATTACCGGAGCTGAAGCCGGTTTTGTGGTGAACAATAATGCTGCGGCGGTATTGTTATGCTTAAATACGTTGGCTACCGGAAAAGAGGTGATAATTTCGCGCGGTGAATTAATTGAAATTGGGGGCAGTTTCAGGATTCCTGAAATCATGAGCCAAAGCGGCGCAAAGTTAGTTGAAGTAGGTACAACAAACAGAACCCATCTCAGAGATTATCAAGAGGCTATCAATGAACAGACAGCTGTTATCCTCAAAGCGCATACCAGTAATTTTAGGGTTGTTGGTTTTACTGCAGAAGTTGAGGTCTCAGATTTAAACACCTTAGGCCGTGAATATGATATTGCTGTTATGCTTGATATGGGAAGTGGCAACCTGGTCAAGGCTGCATCATTCGGTTTGCGGGATGAACCGATCGCACAAGACGCAGTCAAGAGCGGCATGGATATAGTCACATTCAGCGGTGATAAACTGCTTGGTGGTCCTCAGGCGGGTATAATTCTAGGCAAAAAAAAATATATACAGGCATTACGAAGAAACCCCCTTTCCCGTGCTCTCAGAATTGACAAATTAACCCTTGCTGCACTTGAAGCAACCCTAAGAACATATGTTTTTAAACCGGAACATATCGACGATCTTCCTGTTATGAGAATGCTGATGGCTTCAGAATCAGTTCTCAAAAAGCGAGCAAGGACACTAACCCGCTTGCTTGCCAAGCACAATACAGACTTAGCGGTTGCTGTAGTAAAAGATAATTCCCAGGTTGGGGGCGGTGCATATCCGTTGGATGATGTGCCAACATGGGCAGTTGCAATAGACCCCTCTCCAATGACGGTTAATGATTTTGAATATCTTCTGCGTACTTGTAACCCGCCGATTATCTCCCGTATCAGTAAGGATAAAGTACTGCTGGATATGCGAACTGTTTTTCCCGACGAGATTTCCCTGATTGCAGAAAGTATCAGCATTGTTGTAACGTGATGCTTTTAAAGCAAGACAACGGAAAACATCAGGGAATAGATAGAGCAGATTGCGGCTGTCTCGCGTGGCCCGGAGCAACTGTATACAATAGGTAGGCATCTTTTGTTTGCCAGTAGCCTGATTTCTCATGACGCACTGCAGAAAGTTTTATTGACGGATGCTCTTTTTACAGCCGTTTCCTTTTGCGTATAAAATACTTGTACGACGAATGGATCACAATTTCCACTGATTGTAGAACTATTGTATATTCTGGCTAAAGGTTAGATGGAAAAGCTGCGGTTTACGATTACCAAAGAATCACAAAGTAAAAGGCTGGATGTTGTCCTTTCAGAGCAGGAAGGCCTTTTTAGTCGTTCGCAAGTGCAAAAAGCTATAAAAGACAAACGGGTAAAGGTTAACCAGATTATCCAAAAAGCATCTTACAGGGTTAATTCAGGAGATGTAATCGAGATTGACGTGCCGGATCCGGTACCACTTCAGACACAGCCGGAAAATATTCCGATTGAAATACTTTTTGAGGATTCCTTTATCATTGTTGTCAACAAACCGGCCGGCATGGTTGTACATCCTGCCTGCGGTAATTATTCAGGCACACTGGTCAATGCACTTCTTTACCACTGCACAACTCTCTCGGGTATTGGGGGTGTGCTCAGACCAGGCATTGTTCACAGGCTTGACAAAGGCACCTCCGGTATTCTTGTTGTTGCAAAAAATGATCCGGCTCATCTCAACCTTAGTGGGCAGTTTAAAGAGCATACCATTACGAGAAGATACAAAGCTCTTGTATTTGGAACAACTGCTGAACGTCATGGGACGATTAAAACTGCTATTGGTAGAGACCGCATACATCGTCAAAAAATGACAACCAGTCCACGTAAGGGTAGAGAGGCTATTACACACTGGGAAGTGCTGGAAGAATATTATAACACTTCTCTGCTTTCAGTAACCCTGGAAACAGGGAGAACGCATCAGGTTCGAGTTCACCTTGCCAGTATCGGTTTGCCAATAGTGGGTGATTATGTGTATGGTTCTGCAAAGAGAACAAGGGCAGTGAGTATAAAGCAGGTGCTTGATGTATTAAAAGGCATCAAGCGGCCGTTACTGCATGCCGGGTATCTAGAATTTACACATCCATCTACAAAATCACCAATGGCTTTTGAAGTTCCTCTGCCTGATGATTTTGCCGGTGTGCTGCGCATTTTACAGAATTAGACTGGTAAGATATGATGCAACTAGTACACATAGACATTTTATTTTGTTCGTATACATTCGCCCCCTTTGGTTTGATTGCTGCGGGCTATATGTTCGCTGGAAAAGCTTACAGCTCTCATCACGGCCCGTGCTCACACCGCCCTTGCGGCTCAAGCCAAAGGGGGCCAACGTATGAAAGCACAATTTTAATTGTCCATAAGTACCAGGGTTTTTTAGAAAAATGTATACTATTTGACATGTCTTACTATTAAAAGCCAATAGGCATGATCGGAGGATAGGGTGCTCAGTGTGGGTCTTACAGGGGGTATTGCAAGCGGGAAGAGCCTGGCAGCCCACTTTTTTCAAAAGTGTGGTGCCCATATCGTCGATGCTGATACTATTGCTCGTAATATTGTAGAGTCAGGTAGTGCAGGATGGGAGAGGGTAGTGGAGCATTTTGGCAGAAGTGTGCTCACACATGACGGCAATCTGGACAGATCAAAATTAGCTCATATTATTTTCTCTAATGAGCAGCAGAGGGCCGTCCTCAATAATATTTTGCACCCTTTGATTCTTGATAAGATCAAAGAACAGCTGTTCGAAATTGCCGTACGGGACCCTGCCGCTATAGTCGTTGTTGATGTGCCGCTGCTGATTGAATGTGGTCTCCAAAAAGATTTTGACAGAATTGTTGTTGTGTATTCAGATAGAGATACCCGGAAAAGACGACTTATCCAAAGAAATAATCTCAGTGAAAAAGATGCAGAATACAGGTTGCGGGCACAGATGGACCTTAATGCAAAGAAAAAATATGCCGATTATGTTATTGACAATAGCACAAGCAGACAATATCTGAAAAAGCAGGTCGGCACAGTCTATAGTAACCTCATAAAAGAATTGGCCGGACAAGAAAAGTGCTAGTACATGAGGACAATTAACATTGGGCGTAAGCTGGGCTCGCACTGCCCTTGCTGCACAAACAGGTGCGAGCCCAACCCCCGACTCTACAGTTTTAATTGTCGGTCAGTACTAGTACAAACGTGTATTTTTTATGATTATTATAATAAAATATCTTGACAATTCAAAAAAATATATTAATAATAACAACATAGTAAGTTACAAACTCACTCCATTGTAACCCTAATCTTAGCGTTTTCCAGTTTATATAACTCCTGTAGAGCATTTCTCGGGAATTAAAATTAATGTATATAACAAATCATAGTAAGGGTTGGCCGACCGGAGAAGGGATAGATATATAAGGTAAAGGTATATATAAAACAGGGTCTTCCCAACTTATAACCAGATGATAAAGAATTCCATATTTATCTCGTCTTAATTCATTTCATTTGACATATGTATGCTCTTTAGCAACTAAATTCCAAATAGTATATAGCTTAAGAAACTTGAGATCTTATATTCATACTGTCACAAAGGCAGGTAATTATTTCAAAGAACTTTTTAAACCGGGGAGATGTTTTAATGAATTTGAAAGAATTGAAAGGTACCAAGATTAATGAACTTATGGATGTGGCCAAAAAAAGAAAAATAGACGGCTATAGCAATATGCGAAAACAGGACTTGATTTTTTCGCTGCTACAGTCAGAAATAGAAAAAAATGGCCAGATTTACGGGGAAGGTGTACTTGAAATTTTGCCCGATGGTTTCGGTTTTCTCAGGGCACCTGATTACAATTATCTGCCCGGCCCGGATGACATTTACATTTCTCCTTCTCAGATACGCAGATTTAATCTTAAGACCGGAGATACGGTTTCCGGCCAGATACGCCCCCCAAAGGATTCTGAACGCTACTTCGCTCTTCTTAAAGTTGAGACCGTTAACTATCAGGACCCGGAACAGGCCCGTGATAAAATACTTTTTGATAATCTCACCCCGCTCTATCCGATGGAAAAAGTCATGCTGGAAACAGTCAAAGACAATATGTCAACCCGTGTAATGGATCTGCTTACACCTATCGGTAAGGGACAAAGAGGCTTGATTGTTTCACCTCCCCGCACAGGCAAAACCATGCTGTTGCAGAGTATCGCAAATGCTATTACCAGAAACCATGAAGAGATCGTACTCATGGTACTTTTAATTGATGAACGCCCGGAAGAAGTTACCGATATGCAGCGTTCGGTAAAGGGAGAGGTAATAAGCTCAACCTTTGATGAACCTGCCCAGCGGCATGTCCAGGTGGCGGAAATGGTACTTGAAAAGGCAAAGAGGTTGATTGAGCACGGTCGGGATGTTGTTATACTGCTGGATAGTATTACACGACTTGCACGAGCCTATAATACGATAGTCCCCCCCAGCGGTAAAGTGCTTTCAGGTGGGGTTGACTCCAACGCCCTGCATAAGCCGAAAAGGTTTTTTGGGGCGGCCCGCAATATTGAAGAAGGTGGCAGTCTGACAATTATTGCAACTTCCCTCATCGACACGGGAAGCAGGATGGACGAAGTTATTTTTGAAGAATTTAAGGGAACAGGTAACATGGAAATATATCTGGACAGAAAATTGTCTGACCGACGTGTGTTTCCGGCATTTGATATTAACAGGTCCGGAACACGCAAGGAAGAACTTCTGATGTTGCCTGACATATTAACTAAAATTTGGCTGTTGAGAAAAGTGCTGCAACCGTTGAGTACCATTGACTCAATGGAATTTCTGCTGGACAAGATGGGTGGCACAAAGAATAATGATGATTTTCTCAACTCCATGAACAAATAATCATAGAGGGAGCTCCTGGCATGAAAGATAAAATTCATCCAAACTATGATACGGCAACTGTGAAGTGTGCATGTGGAAATACCTATGAAACACGTTCCACACAGAAAGAAATAAAGGTAGAGATCTGTTCAAGTTGCCACGGTTTTTTTACCGGCAAACAGAAGCTTGTAGATTCAGCTGGTCGGGTAGAGAAGTTCCAGAAAAAGTATGCTAAAGTAAAAAAGTAATACGGGTTAACCAGAACCAGGACAAAAGTGCCTAAAGTGTTGCAGAACTACTTTAGGCACTCTTTTTTATCGTTTCTTTTAAGGTGTCTGCAGCCTCACTGGTTTGGCAGTGTAACCTTGCTATAATGCACATAAGGGTAGCATGTTGTGAGTTCAATGTTTAATAAGCTTGAAGAGGTCGAGCAGAGGTGTCGTGAACTGGATACACTTTTAAGTGATCCCCATATTTTTGATGACCGCAAGCGATACCAGACGCTTGCCAGCGAAAGGGCCAAAATAGCACCGATTGCTGAAGGCTATCAGCGCTATAGAAAGGTTTTGGAAGATTTGCAGGAAAACAAAACGCTGCTTGCAGAGGAATCTGAAGAAGAGCTTAAAGAACTTGCCCGGGAAGAGATTACTGTTTTGACAGAAGAGAAAGATACACTTGAAAAGGAATTGCAGTTGATGCTTGTGCCAAAAGATCCCCGGGATGAAAAGAGTGTGATTCTAGAAATCCGTGCCGGCACAGGCGGTGAAGAAGCTGCACTGTTTGCTTTTGATCTTTTTCGGATGTATTCAAAGTTTGCTGAAAGAAGAAGTTGGAATGTTGAAATCCTGAGTCAAAACCTTACCGGTCTTAAAGGTTTAAAGGAAATTATTGCACTTATTGAAGGACGGGGCGCCTATAGCCAGCTCAGGTATGAGAGCGGTGTTCACAGGGTGCAACGAGTTCCTGAAACCGAGACACAGGGCCGTGTTCATACTTCTGCTGTAACTGTGGCAGTTTTGCCTGAGGCAAGCGATGTTGATGTGGATATACATCCTGCAGATTTAAAGGTTGATGTGTACCGCTCATCCGGACCGGGAGGACAAAGTGTCAATACAACAGATTCTGCCGTGCGTATTACACATATACCAACAGGGCTGGTGGTGAGCAACCAGGATGAAAAATCGCAGCATAAAAATAAAGCTAAAGCACTGAAAATTTTAAAAGCACGGCTGCTTGATATCGCAGTACAGAAACAGCAGGAAGAAATTTCCCAGCAGAGGAAGAACATGGTCGGCAGCGGCGACAGAAGTGAACGAATCCGTACCTATAATTTTCCGCAGGGAAGGGTGACAGACCACAGAGTTAATCTCACCCTTTATAAAATTGAAAACATTATGATGGGTGATATCCAGGAAATTATTGATACTCTTATAACGCATTACCGGGCTGAAGCATTACAGGCTGCTGGTAATGCTTCAGCTTAACCTCTGAATAATATTCTTCATATACATTCTAATACTTTCAGACAGGGTATATGCATAGAAACATAACTGAGCCTAATCCTTACAGATTGTCACAAGCCTCACGAGCATC
Organism: Thermodesulfobacteriota bacterium; assembly: GCA_028278025.1. Lineage (GTDB taxonomy): Bacteria > Desulfobacterota > WTBG01 > CAIYCZ01 > CAIRTM01 > JANQFE01. The sequence continues at coordinate 76,639 of JANQFE010000138.1, forward strand.
CATATAGAAATATTATGAAAAACTGGACCGTTATTGAATTGCTGCAGGAGACCCAAAATCATTTTATCAAGAAGGGTATTCCAGCAGCGCGTCTTGAAGCAGAGCTGCTGCTTGCATATTGCCTCAAGAAAGACAGGCTCAGACTCTATATGGATTTTGAAAGTCCGGTAACGCCGCAAGAACTTGACAGCTTTCGTGAGTTCGTCAAACGCAGAAGCAGACGAGAGCCGGTTGCCTATATACTGGGCTATAAAGAGTTTTGGTCAATAAACATTCACGTTACCCAAGATGTGCTTGTGCCGCGACCGGAAACAGAAATTCTTGTAAATGAGGTGCTGCGTGTTTTGAATGATGACGGCAGCGGTGGACCAAAGAAAATTCTCGAACTCGGTACGGGAAGCGGCGCAATTTCTGTGGCGCTTACGCAGAATAACCTTAATGTGCATGTTCACGCACTTGATAATTCACGGGCAGCATTAGGTGTAGCCCGACAAAACGTATCAAAACAAAATCTTGCTAACAGGGTCCAACTTGTTTGTGGCGACTGGTTACAACCTTTTGCCAGAAAGGAGCATTTTGATCTTATCGTTTCAAATCCGCCATACATTTGCTCTGGGGATATAGAAAGTCTTGAGCCGGAGGTAAAATATTTTGAGCCCCGCGGGGCCCTTGATGGGGGGCCTGACGGCATGCAGTTTTACCGGACCTGGACTCCGAAGCTGCCGGCCGTGCTTAAACCTGAGGGGTGGGTTATGTTTGAATTGGGTGAAGGGCAGGCCCAGGCAGTATCACGTCTTTTTCTATCATCGGGTTTATATAAAAATATTGATATAGTCAAAGACTATGCCGGGCATGAAAGGGTAATCATAGCCCAGAAAAAAGATGCCCATGGCTCGCCATAATTAATGAAATATGCATTATTGCCGACGGTGATATATGTAGCTTATCCAGATGCTGCAGGCGTGTCGCAGGTTTCTTTGTAGTAAATACCAGAGGATAGTGCGTTCACTCCATGCTGAAGAATAATGCGGGTTAGAAATGCCGGGTTGGCTAACGTATCAATATATTTTATAATAAAATTATAAACGTAGCGGCACTACTTTTTAAATAAGAGAAGGGAAATCATGTTCTTCAAGCCTGCCTATTGCTATTACTATGTTACGTTGCGATGTAACTCTAAATGTGAATTTTGTGACATATGGCAAAAGAAAGAACATTATCAACTTCGTGAACAAACACTGGAGGAAGTTGAAGCAAATTTGAGAGATGTAAAAAAGCTTGGTGTTACTATACTTGATTTTACCGGTGGAGAGCCTTTTTTGTATCCTCATCTGACTGAGGCGCTCAGGCTTGCAAAAAAGTATAAATTCTATACGTCTGTTACTACAAACTGCATTTTATATCCAAAATATGCTGAAAAAATAAAAGGTCTTACTGATATACTCAATTTTTCTTTTGACTCTGTAGATGAACATGAACATAACAAAATACGCGGCGTCCGGTGTTTTGATAAGGTCATGGAAAGCATTGAAATTTCTAAGAGACTTAAGCAAAAAATGTATCTTTTTCATAATGTAACCAATGAAACCTGCAAAGATGTAGATAAGATTGTGGATTTTGCCCAAAGAAACAGATGCACGCTTAAATTAAGCACTTGTTTTGATTATTTTGGTAATGAGGCGGTTTCAAACAAGGTTGCATCGGCGGTCGAAGAGTTTGCGCATGAACCTTATGTGATTGTTGACCATGCGCAATTGGAACTTATCAGGAGAGGCGGCAACTCAATAAAAAAACCACTATGTAGAGCCATAAGCTCTACAGTCATTATATCACCGGACAACTATTTACTTTTGCCCTGTTATCATCACTATTGTGAAAAAATCAAAATCAACAACAATCTCTATGAGGTATATAATTCAGATAAGGTTAAGAAACTAAAAAAGCAGGAGGGTACATTCAGTTTTTGTGATAAATGCACTATCGGGTGTTATTTTAAGAATTCACTCTACAGAAATTTTTTTACAAAATACCAGTATTTATTTCTATTATCTGTATACAAAACATTCAGGGAACGAATTAGGCCGCAATTCTAGCTTTTCTTGAGCGAAACCAGCTTTTTGCAAAGGAAAAGAATAGATACCTATTGAGCATATCCATCCTTCTTTTCATTTCTGCGGGGGTAAGGTGTCCGGGCAAATCTGAGCTTGGTGTGCCGGGTCTATCTCCATAGTCGAAAAGCAATATTTTATCAAATTTCAATTCCTTAATCATATCAAAGGTTTCATTAAATTCCCTCACTGTTTCACCTGGGAACCCGATCATAATGTGGGCATTTAACCTTGTGTTTGGATCTATCTTTTGGATTTCCTTAACATATTGTTTATATCTCTCGATATTATAGAACCTGTTCATAGCTTTAATTATCTTGGGACTTCCTGATTGCAGTGAAAAGGTTATTTCCAGGATTTTTTTGGTTGCCAGAATTTTGCGCATTCTGTCAAAATTTTTCACAAACAGATTTGGATCAAAATCAGGAAGTACGAGCTTACAATCAGATGGTATAGCTGTTATCCTTGTGAGAAGTTCAAAAAAATCAATTTCGTCTTTTTTGTCCAGTCCGAATTGGCAGGGATTTGTTCCCAGAAGATGAATACGCTTATAGCCCAGATCGATGGCCTCGTGTACTCTTCTGATAACCTCCTGTGACGGCATGCTCTGCAGTTTTCCTCTGGCCAGTCTGATGGCACAATAGCTGCATTTATTAAGGCATCCTTTTGCTATCGTAATGGTATATGCATCGCTGCTTAATTTATGTTCATAGGGCATTTTTACATGTTTATATAAGATACCGTATATCGACAAAAAACTCTTACTTAAATCCCACAGTTGCCGGACCGGACTGTTTAATAGAACTGCTTTCAATTGAATAAAGATAGGGTTTTTTTGCACAACACCACGTTCGTTAATTTCTGAAAACTCAGGGTTGAATTTTAATATCTCATCCAGTTTATGCCAGTCTGTTGGCGGGATACAGGCATCCGGCTGCAGCGCCTCAACTTCTTTCTGGCTTATTTTGGCAATACAGCCGACAATGATTAATTTGGCAGCCTTGTTTTTTATTTTCTGAACATTTCTAATATACTCCAGGTGATATTCTTCCCGCGTTTTGCTGAGAGCACAAAGGTTGAGCACTATAGCCTCTGCCTTAGATGGTGATTTGGCCATTTCCCAACCATTAGAGGTAAAATAATCTTTTATTTGTTGACCTTCTTTATGTGATACTGCGCATCCCATCGTAGAAATAAATACTTTTTTCATTTGCTATGTCCAATCTCAGTTTAAGTATACAGATTAAAAAACAGTGTAACTATTTAAAATAGTATCACTTTAACCAAAAAACATGTCTATGTCAATGGTGCTCTACCAGCTAGAGGTGCAATGCCCTACAGTATATAGCGGCACATGTATTTTGCATGCAAAATTACTAATCGGGTTGAAGGCGTATCATCTTAATAGTCAGTTGTAATATTTTTTTATATATGAAACGTCATTATTTTTCCAGTAGTGACTCAGCAATACAGTATGGTACGTATTAATACATAATAGCTTTACTTAAGAAGCTATTAAAGCATTACTTTGGTTTCTTTGTAAGCTTCTCTTAGTGAGGGTATGCCGGCAGGAAAGACTCAATAGTAATCCAGAGTATTACAATGAAAATTGCCAAGTTGTTTATATTGCATTTGTTAAAAATAATTTACAAAAAACGAAAAATATATTACCTTTTCTTATCTATAGAAATTATAGATTAAACAAATTATTATGTCAAAACATTTTTATTTTTGAATACACCTAACCGTGCGTATGTTTTGAGGCCGGGATAATCCATATTTTTTTAGGGGAGTAATAATGAATATACTAAGTTTGATTGTTGCGATTGTCGCAATAGTTTTGGTACTCATGACAAGAAAAAAAACAGCTGCCTTATACGATAGTTATTTTAAACAATACAATACAATCAATGAACTCATTGATGAAACAAACCAGTTAAAACAGTCGTTGCAGAAGTTGCAATTCACACAACTGAAAGAAACGGGCCAGCCTGTATTCACCACGGACATGAGAATTCATGATGCCATTAAGATGCATCCCGGCGCTCAGTCTGTTTTCGCTTCATTTCATCTGGGGGGGTGTTCAGCATGTGCTGTTGGCGAGCACGAAACAATTCAGGAAGGAGCCAATGCCCATAATGTTGATGTTGAGAAATTAATGGATGCATTAAATAAACTGAAATAAGGGATATCTATTTTTCCGGCAACCTGTCTGAGGATGAACTGGTCAGTTGATTGATAATTCCATCCAGGCTCCAAAAACAGAACAAAACTTTCAGTGGTATGAGAGGCATAACATATCGAACATAGTAGCTGACCAAAACATACGGCAGGAGAAATATTGCATAGACCACAAGAGCAATTAGTATATATCCGGAACGGGTATAGCCTTTCGACATAAGCAGAAAAAGAATTGCTATAAGGGGCAGGGCATGTATGACTGATTTTGTAATAGTAATGTTCTCATATTCTCTATTATGGGGCACATAGATAACAAATGCCGAAAGGACTCTATCTTTAATATTCTGTATAAATTTTTCCGGATTATTTTTTATTGCATTCATAAACCGTTCTTTATCTATTCCTATAAAATTTAGCTCACCAAGCTCTGCATGGCGAACGGCGCGGGTTTTTTGTTTAGCTCTTGTCCACATCTCATCCGGATGCCCACTGGCTGTTTCATAATTCTGAGAATAAAGATCGTGAAACAGATTGGATTTAATAAAGATTATCTTGTTAAAAACAATATAGTTTCTGATAAACCAGGGGGTGCAAATTATAAAAAACAGTACATATGATACAATCAGCAGTCTCCTGTTGTGTTTTTTACACATATTGAATAAACAAAGCACAAGCCACACAAGCCCCATAACGGGATTGGTTAGACTGGACAATCCGCCAACGACACCCCAGGTAATGGCTGTTTTTAGACGTATCGTTGTGTTGTTTATTGAAACACCCAAAAGATAGATGATGCACATAAACAGTAATAATAACCAGGCATCATGGGTAATCTGAAAAAACCATCTGAAACTGATTAATATAAGGGCACAGTAAAAAACCAGGAAGAATTCAGGGTGCAACTTAAGAAATGTTTTTTTTGCTATTTCATATACCATTAATCCGGACATTACTAACACCAAGTTTTTCAGTAAAACGATGCAGCAGGCTACAAGCGGTTTCAATTTAAACAACGTAATCAGCAAAGCTAGGAAGTAGGGATAGAGCGGCGGCATCCATGCAGTTGGTCCTGTATCGAGGGCAAAGGGATTGCTGAACCCTTTTCCCGAGGCAATGGCCTCGGCAATATTATAATATTCTTCACCTAGATGGGTGTTATGTCTGCGATGGACATTTTCTTGAAAAGGCGGATAATAGCGCCAATATTCAGGACTATTGAAAAAGTATGCACTGTTAGCATACAGTGAGAGTCCAAACACGAAGCATACTAAGAAAAGCACTACAAATCTGTTTTTTGTAAAATATGCAGAACCTGTTCCCATGTCTTTATAGTGAGTAGATGTCATGTATAGACAGTAAAAAGTATTTACACGGTTACACTTTTTCGACAGCAGTTTTAAATCTTCCCGTCATAGAGACACACTTTCCGAGCATAATTGTCGTTAGTGTACATACAGGGAAAGAATAGCGGTACATAATGCCGGCACATAAGTAGGGCAAGGCATATGCTAAAATATAAGTGTAAAGCAAGACATCAAAGCGGTTCAGCTTTTTACGTCTACATACCATATATAAAATCATGGACATACCGGGGATGATGTAGCCTAAATAATAGATTGCAAGATACCAGTTGAAGCTGTAATGGGCAACGTAGGGTTTGTAGATAAAAAAGAAATAAAAAAATCTTTTTACGGTTAACTCAGCAAATCGAAGAAAATCAAACTCTTCCAGCAATACAGGTACTTTTGATTTTACATACTGTATCTCACCCATATTTTTATAAGCTTGATACTCCCGGAGATTCCCTGCAGGATGTTTCTCTCTAAACAGTTTTTCAACCAGAACGCCATCGTAATCCTTGCTGTTACCCTGATATAATTCAAAGGGACCATTTGACTTAATAAATGTCAAGGCACCTAGTCGATATTTCTGATATATAATATAGGGGGTTATGGTTAGAGCAATGATCAGACATGATAAAGCAACCAGCTTTAAGGAGGGCAAGCTGTGATCGGTACTTAAAAGAAACATGAATAGAATGCATACACCTATTGGCAGCATAAGTACCGGGGTGAACAATAAAGCCATTGCAGCAGTTAGTGAAAAGAGTATAAGATTTTCAATAGTTCGCATTTTGATAAATCGCAGAAACAGCAAAAAAACAAAAACAAACAGGAACGTGTACACATTGAAATCCTGTTGAAACTTCAGATTGAAAAGCCATATATCCTGCGGGCACAGCGCAAACAGCACAGCAGTGATACATGCAACTGATTTATCAGAAAAAAGGTAACAGCTGATTGTATATACCACAATAACCATCACCAGTGACAACACAAGTGAGAATGCGAACATAAACATAAGTGCGCCCAGTGAAAAACACCCGAACAGGTAAAAGGCAAGTGCATAGATGAGCACCAGTCCGGGGGCAACCCATCCGGTTGGGCCGGTGTCACCACCAAAAGGGTTTGCAAATCCTGTGTTGTTGCAGACCAGGGAGTACGCAACATTACCTATTTCATAGCCGAAAGGATTTGCATAGGGTTTATCAGTACGGTTGATTTCTTTTTGGATGCTTTCCCGGTCAAGCAGAAAAAAATCAGGATGTTTCTGATAATTTCTCCATACCATACCTGTTCGCAGCAGTAAAGCTACCACTAGGGATATGAACAGAATTTTTTTAGGTGTGATATGCATTTTGTTTTAACCACCATCACAAAAAACTTGCTTGAAGATGAACCGGACTACTGTTGCAGTCATCTAATATATCGTCTGAGGGATTTTAGACTTTAGCCCGTCATTGTCAACCGTCAGTATATGCAGGATTCATTGTCACGGTGTTTTTAGAGGCTCAATGACGATGTCACCATTCTTATTACGTGATGCCAGATAAAACTTTCTTCCCGGAAAAAAAGCAACCAGTTCGTTATTGCGTTCTCCCAGGTCGCGGGTAAATACAACCGTGTTTTTTAGATCAGGGGAGTTATGTAGGAAACCGGATCCCAGACTGCTTCCTCTATAGCCGTAGGGCTTCTGGAAAACAACAGCATTTGTGATATCCATTTGCTGAATTTTTTTCATAAGTCTGTTATCTACTTGCCAGAATGAATCGGCATAGTAGCTATGCAGTTTTGGTAAGCGCACCAAGCATGTAAAAGCAACTGAAAAACAAAGCACAGCAATAATAGCGTTTGTGACCTGTGCTAGAGGAACAGTGCGTATAGCCCCAATGCCTTTAGCTATCCGGGCAATACTTCGGGCGGTTACTAGTATAATAAAAGGGATTGATATATAAAAAAAACGGGGACCCAGGCACAAATCTTGAAAAAAATAAAAGAAATAAAATACCGGTGCAAGCAGCCCACCCGCTGCTAACAGGTAATCTGTTTTGCTTTTTTTAAAGACAAAAGGCATAAAAAAAATACACAACGGTACCAAGCAGGGAAAAGGCCATTCAAACAAATATTGGTTCAAGGCGATTAAATTACTCATGGTGTGCCCCGCCCCTCTGAACGGAGTGTGGGGAGGGGTATTGATAACTACCTGATCGGTAAACCCGAACATATGCTGCTGGCCCCAACGTACCTGATAACCAAACAGCAACGGGTCCCCATTGGTAGCGTAGTTGTAAAGCAAAAGCAATATTAGCATTACAGAACAGGTAGAAACAAAGCATATAAAATGCTTGAAATGTCTTTTACGCAAAGTTGAAAACACCATTATGCCGCCAAACAGCAATGCCAGCGGTGCAGCGTCGCTCGGTCTGATATGAAATATGCAGCCGAGGGCAAAACCACTGAGTAATGTAAAAAAAATATTTCCGGCAACAAGAGATTTGTTGAAACTGTAAAGAAACACAAGGAGAAAAAATAGGGTAGATACATGGTTCATAAAACTTGCGGACATAAAGAGGACAAAAGGCGATACCGAGAACAATATCACCGAGAGGCGTGCTTCTTGTTCACCATAGAACTGACGCCCGATCCCGTATATTAAGGGTACTGATAGTGAAGCGAGCAGGGGATTAATTATCCATGGAGCACCAAGGAGAAGGCCTAATAATAAAAGAACTGCATGGCCGGGTGGATATTGTGAATACCACCGATCAGAAAAGATCATATTATCGAGAAAGTAATGAAAAAAATCGACGAGTGGTGGTAACGGGGCTGTCAGGTGGCCGGTTTTAAATATTTTTGCCTGAAAAAGCTGAGCAATGGCATCCTGAACGTGAGGGATATGCTCAAATGCTGTAAAACTAAAAACATTGGTGATACAGAATATCCAGACACTGAACAGCACTATAAAAAGCTTGGCAGGCAGCTGCCAGATTTTTTTTACAAATACAACCATGTTTAGCCAGCTGCTGTCAGGGCGTAAAAGAGCATAATTAAGGAAAGATACAACACTTAAGAATCCAAAAAGCGATACAACCAGCCATGTGTACGGCTTAAAGGGTTTCCACATTTCGCGATTAAAAAGCTCATCGACAGGAGTGCAGACAAGAGCTAGAAGAAGTATAAGTGATAATAACACTACGGCTCCCCTGGTAGAAAAAATGAATTGACGTGTACAGGTTGAGAAGGGCAGTAAAGTCCTGATACTGAGGATGACACAAATACCGGCGGCCGGAAGCAACACAATTATCCCTTGCGGAATGATTTCTGCGCTCTCAAACCATAGTGCCAATACTGCACTGGCACAGGCAATGATCAGATACAGAACCGGCTGAAATGTTTTTATCGGTATGCCCATACGTTACGTAATAGTCTACATATACATAGATAATTATGAACACTACCATAGTATAAAATAGTATTTAAACATTTATTGCATAAAAATGCTAACATTGAAAATATTTTTTAACGATAAACATTCTGAAGATAATTAAATAATTGCTGGGTACCGGTATAGCAATATTCACAATGTGTGCAGCAGAAGGGGTGATCTCACATTGACATGCAAACACCATTATTTTATAGTAATTCTTAAACGCCTGTGGGAACATGATGGGAAATAATAGTTCAGATTTTTATCCAAAAATCTCCTCGCGCACCATTGCAGCACTGCTTGCCCTTATGGCACTTGTGATAATACAGGGGTCGATTTTTAACTGGAAGCCTGCTGATGATGCCTACATATCCTTTCGCTATGCCGCTAATCTTGTTGATGGCAACGGGCTTGTATTTAATCAGGGTGAGCGGGTTGAAGGATACACCAATTTTCTATGGACTATCCTGATGGCTTTGTACGGATGGGTTGGTCTCGATATTGTTTTAGCAGGCATGTGGCTGAGCATCATCTGTGCCTGTACTGCAGTTGCTATTACCTGGATGGTTGCCAGGGAAACAGCTCGCGAGCGTGATTGGCCGGTGTGGCTGGTATGGATCGGGCCGCTGCTGCTGGCATGTTATCCGGGATGGAGCTATTGGGCACACAGTGGAATGGAGTCGCCTCTGTTTGCTTGCTTGGTAATGCTGTTTCTGTTCTGTGGTTCTCGCGGACCTTGCAGCACAAAATATTTTTTATTGACAGCGCTTTTTGGAATTCTGGCAGCACTGACACGTTGGGAAGCGGTTATACTTTGGCCTGTAATCGTTATTGCACAGTGTTTTGACGGAGCCCGGCCCGCTTCCAAAAGATATATGCGTGCAGGTACCCTTGCAGTCCTCCTGGTGATTGGATTCGGCAGCTATTTTATAGGGCGTATGATGTATTACGGCGATGTAATGTCCAACACATACTATGCAAAAGTCGGCGGAGCATTATTTTCGCGTGTTCCACGTGGACTGGTATATACCGGTGAGCTGGCAATATGCTGGTTCATGCCCCTCAGTATTATACCATGGCTTGTCAGGTGCAAAGGCCGCTTGTCTAATATTTTGCTGGCTGCATTGGGGATATATATTTTTTATGTAACCTGGACGGGTGGGGATCATTTTGCCTGGCTTCGTTTTTACATGCCGGTGCTTCCCATTGCGGCTATTATGTCAACCGAACTAGTCAAATGCATTGCGGAAAGTTCTCTTTTGAAAAACGTTCCGAGAGTCTCGCAAATAATTATTCCGCTTGCATTTCTCTGCCTTTTTGTTGGTGCTTCCATGAGAATGGATTATATTTCAGCACAGCGGCATCATGATTATGTACGCTGGTGGAAAGAAGTAGGACAGTGGTCACGGAACAGCTTTCCTTCAAGCTATCGGCTTGCCGTAATCCCAGCCGGCGTTATACCCTATTTGTCACGAAATCCTATTTTAGATTTAATGGGTCTTACTGATCGTGAAATAGCCCACTTTGGAGAAATTGATTTATCTGAAGCACCAGGCCATCAAAAGTCGAGCACAGCTGTTGTGCTTAAAAGAAAGCCTGAGATCATTTTAGGGGAGGCCCTGCCGTTTGTCTACCCACCCACTGTGTATGATCTGTTACGGCGTACAAATCGCAAGATGCTTCTGAAACTGTATCAAATGCCGGAATTTCAGAAATTGTATGATTATAAGGTTGTCAAAATAGGAACAACCTATACTGCTTATTGGGTCTTGAAGGGGATATAGATATATCATATTCTAATCTTATGAAAAACACCGGACAGCTTTCTTTTACAAAAAAAATTGGATTTGCCGTTCTGGGCCTGTATTCAGTGGCGATTTTTTGTTATGGTATTTACGGCGCGCTCCGAAGCTCTTCCGACCAACAGACGTTTTATTACACCACAAAACTGCTTTTGGAAAAAAAAGATGCCTATAAAATAGGGTGTGATTTCATAAAGACAGTGCCTGATGATATCTGTTATGTTTATTATGACGGCATCAAGGAGGCCGGCGGCTATGGACTGTATCCCCCTTCTACCCACATGCTGTTTATACCATTTTCCGGTTTTGCGCTATCTCCTCTGGCTGCCAAATTTTCATGGTTTTTCTGGAACCTGATTTTTATTGCCATCATTTATTTTGTAATTTTAAAAAAATACTTACGTGAAACACCCGCTATATCTAAATACCTTCTCTTGTGCCTTATCATCGGGGCATCTGCAACCAAGACAAATTTAAGCCTTGGTCAGACAGCGCTTTTCAGTTGTGCAGCTTTTCTGCTTACACTATATCTCAAAGACAAAAATAAGTGGCTGGCCGGCTGTGCTTTTGCGTTGGCAGTCTCAAAACCGTCTTTGATGGTTCTGTTTGCTCTCTACATGATACTTTTGAGGCAATATAGAATTTTCCTGATGGCCTTAGTAACACATCTGGTAATTACCTTAGCCGTAAGTGCCTGGATTGGAGTTTCACCTGTTGTGCTGATAAACAACTACCTGCAAAAAGTTTCACTTTCCTTTGCCCATCCAGGCTCACTCCTTGTTTTACAAACTGCAGGGATATCAATAAAATCAATTTTGCATTTTATCAACATTCCTGCTTCAGCTAAAACCATTATTATTGGCTTTATATATATAACAGCTGTTATATATATTTATATAAAAAGGAATCATGAAGAACTGCCGGTGGTAGGCCTGATCGCTTTCTTGACACTGTTAGTTGATTACCATCATCATTATGATTTTGCTGTATTGTTTGTAGCGTTTCCATTATTTTTAAAATTTCTTACAGACGAACCAAAGCGCACATGGCCGTTCTTTTATTATTTGTTTCTTTTATATGCACCGAATTTTTCACGATTTAATTTGTTGGGGTTCGAAACTGGTGCGTTTTTTTCGAAGCATACGAACTATCTGTTCACATGGCAGATTTTTTACACAGCATGTTTTGTTCTATTACTATATCTGTATATAAAAGAGTTTCTGCAGGGGGCAGAAGGAGGTATGAAAATCACTACGGTTAGAAGGTGAACGCGGATACTGCAATAAATGTGTAACTGAATGCTGACTGTCGGTCTTATAACCAGCATTTAAACCATTTCAAAATACCCTGATCCCATGCGCCCCGGTGAGTAACCCCGGCACCTCTTGCTATTAATTCATCTTTATGTTCAAGATGCCATTGGTGTGAGGTAATAAGAGCATCCTCGTTTGAATAACGTGCTTTCCAGCCCAGGGTTTTTTCAATTTTAGCAGTGCTTACATATGAACCCTTGTCTGCTGTGCCGTAAACTGGTCCATTGACCGGCTGTCACGTACATCAACCTTCACCAACAAAGCACCCTCAGGGTATTCTCCCCCAGGAAACTCATCAATATCATTAAACGCCAGAAAATCAGGCACCGTATGCAGGCAGCTTCTGGGCAAAATGGTAACCTAAGAAACCGTCTCCGCCGGTTACCAGTATTCTTCTGCCTGCCAACGGTTTAGTAGTCGCCCTTGAAAAAAAGCCAACACGTTGAGATAACAGCTTTTATTGAGAAAAAGGCTGTGGCATAATCACCAGAAAAGGCAGTAATAACCTCAAGA
>JANQFE010000139.1 GCA_028278025.1 Thermodesulfobacteriota bacterium
AGTAACCCATCAGTACAGCACGGCCGGTACCTATACCATAACCATGCAGGTGCGTGACAGCGCAGGGCTTTCTGCTACGGCCTCCCAGCAAATCCAGGTAGCTGAAAGCGAGGTCCCCAACACCCCGCCCACGGCTTCATTTAGCGTACATCCCTTATCAGGTGATACTGCTACATTGTTCACTGTAGATGCCTCCGCCTCCGGTGATGCCGAAGACTCATCAGATGATCTCAAGGTGCACTGGCGCTGGCAGGAGGACGGCATGTGGACCGATTTTACTACTGTTAAAACTGCCGCCCAGACCTATCCGGCAGCCGGTACCTACACCATCACCCTTGAAGTCTTTGACAGCGGCGGTTTGCAGGACACTCAGTCAATACAGGTACAGGTTGAGCAGACCAATACGCCTCCGGCTGCTTACTTCACCGTGAGCACAACTACAGACGGCTCTGTAACCACGGTTACTGCGGATGCATCAGAATCACATGATGCTGAAGATAGCAATTCAAGCCTGCAGGTTCGCTGGAAGTGGCAAACAGACAGCCCCTGGACTGATTTTACTGCAAAAAAGTCAGCTACCCACAGCTATACGACCGCGGGCACCCATACTGTATACCTTGAAGTAAAGGATAGTGAAGGGCTAACCGATACCGTTTCACAACAGATAAATGTAACCCTGGCCAATACTGCCCCGGATGCCGCTTTTACGCTAACACCTTCTTCCGGTGATACGGCAACCGTTTTCAGCGTTGATGCCTCCGGCTGCACTGACGATCAGGATAGTCCTGAAGAGCTTTCTGTCCACTGGAAATGGCAGGATGACGGTATGTGGACCGACTTTACTGCAAGCAAAACAGCAACCCATCAATATACAGAGCCCGGTACCTACACCATCACGCTTGAGGTGTTTGACACCGGAGGGCTCAAACACAGCACCACACAGCAGGTGCAGGTGGAAAAGGCCGATACGCCGCCCCGGCCGGTGTTTAGTGTCAGTCCGACAACCGGAACATTGTCAACCCTTTTTAGTGTCGATGCCTCCGGGTGCTCTGACGAAGAGGACCCCCCGGAACAGCTGCAGGTTCGCTGGGACTGGGAAAAAGACGGTACCTGGGATACCGAGTTCAGCAGTGAAAAGACTGCCACACACGTCTTTGCATCAAAGGGGACCTACAGCATCACGCTTGAAGTAATCAATACAAAAGGATTAACAGCCGTGGTATCCCAGCAGGTAAAGGTTATTATCCCTGCCGGGCCGGAGACAGAGGGCGGTTCTTCCGATAACGATACAGCTACCACGACGACCACACCTGTGTCCGCGACCACAACAACCTCGATTCCCGCGGGCGGCGACAGCGATACCTCAACAACTACCACAGCGGTAGCGGCCCCGCCTGAAGAGGAGGGCTGTCGGGATATTCAATTTACGGCTGACCGAATATCAGGTGCTCCACCGCTGACAGTTAATTTTACGTGCCTGTCGGAGAGCAGTGCTTCCGGATATTTCTGGGATTTTGGAGACGGTTCATTCAGCTATGCACAAAGCCCGGGGCATACCTTTAAAAACCCCGGCAAATATACGATAACCCTCCAGGCAGATGGTGCTCAATGCACAAAATTTGATTATATAACCGTAGAAGAAGATTGTCCCGCTGAATTTGCGATGAGGGACCGGCCGCAGGCTCGGGAGCATGAAGCAACACTGAAAAATTTCAGAGACAATGTGCTTGCCCACAATTCAGTCGGGCTTGCCATGCTCTGCCTCTATTATAACCATGCCCGGGAGACGGTCAGCATCCTTGCCCGTGATACAGCCCTGCAGTCCGCTGCCGGAGATCTCATTGCGAAACAGGCACCCCGTATCAAACAACTGCTCACGGGTGAAAAATACTTACTCACATCTTACGAAATTACAGAGATAGAATCTGTCTTAACTCGGATTGCTGTTCATGGAAGTCCGTCGTTAAAGGAAGCAATTCAATTTGCCCTGAAATGGATCAAGGAAGGTTCACTTCTGAGCCAATGCGGTATACAACTCTCAAACAAGTAAAATTATCCACCCTCATAGTACAAGGTGTTATAACACTAACTAACCGCAGAATCACACCCCGCAGTATAGTCTACGGTTAACAAGAAAAAGTTAATAGTTTTGGGTATGATGGTTTTTCTCTCGTCCCATTGCAACGCAGCCGAGTGCAGCGATTTCAGGCGGATTAAAGGGTCGACATGTCTGATCCCGATCTATCGGGAGAGTTTGTTGACCCGCCGCCTGAAATCGTGCCGCGAGGGTATCCCGACTTGTCGGGACAAGTTGCAGGGTGCCTTTTCTTTTGTTACTTTTCTTTGGAGCAAGCAAAGAAAAGTAAGTTCTGCTATGTACAATACCTGTGATGCAAATATGGCCCGTTTATCTCCACCGCATCAATAAAATCCATTCTACGTTTGCACCTGACCTGCAAACTGCCACAGAATCCTACACTTTACAACAGCTGTTCCAGAACCGGCACTGCTTTTTCAAGCAGCCGCTGTACGGAAGCCTGCATGAGCGGGCTGCTCTCAAGTAATGCAATTATCTGATCCTCATTAGTATAATAAAGCTCGATCAGTTTTCTGCCGGTTGAACTTTTTGTGAGCACCTCGTCACGAAACTGCTTGATAACCCCAAGGTGCCCGCTGCCGGCCCCTAAAAGATACGCAGCAGGACAGGGCCCCGGAGTATCATCATCGTCATCATCACCAGTATCAGTTAGAACAGCAAACTTTTGGATGCGATGATTGCCGCTGTCGACTATAAAAACGTTGCCCAAGGCGTCTACTGCGATATCCTCCGGCTCACTGAGCTGCCCCTGGCTGCTGCCCGGTTGACCCCAGGTAGTAATAAAGTTGCCGCTGCCGTCAAATTTTTGCACCCGGCTGATTTCGCTGTCAACTACATACACATTACCCTGAGCATCAACAGCTACCCCGGCGGGCAACACAAACTGCTCATTGCCCTCGCCTTCACGGCCCCATTTGAGCAAAAAGGTGCCGTCTGCATCAAATTTTTGTATGCGGGAATTGCCGCCATCGGCCACGTAGACATTGCCCAATGCATCAACCGCAATCCCGGAGGGGAAAAAGAACTGGCCGTCGCCTTCACCGCCGCCGCCCCACGATGTGATAAAATTACCCTCAGAATCAAATTTCTGGATACGATCATTTTCACCATTATCTACTATATAAACATCTCCTGACGGGCTCACCGCTATATCAACCGGCTCATCAAACTGGCCGTTGCCTTCACCCGCTTCCCCCCAACTGGTAAGAGAGTTGCCCTGGGAGTCAAACGTATGGATTCTATTAGCAGTATCAGCAACATAGATAGTGCCGGCAGCATCGATATCGATGCCCACCGGAAAAACAAACTGGCCGTCATCCTCACCTTCTTCACCCCACTTCATTAAAAAATTACCGTCTGTATCAAATTTCTGAATGCGAACATTATTACCGTCCGCAACATAGACACTGCCTGAGGTATCAACCGCAAGACCATTGGGATAGTCGAACTGCCCGTCTTCAGCCCCTTCTGAACCCCATGCAGTCACAAACCGGTATTCTTCAGCAGCAAAGACAGCACTGCCGCTATATAAAGCCAATAAACATACGAAAAAAACGACAGGGGTAGCGCATATGATTTTTTTTACACATACAATCATTGTATCCTCCTCGATGTAAGGTTTTTATTTTTATAAAGCAAAACAGATGCCAATAACAATCAGTAATGAGTTCCGCGTAATGAGCAATGAGAAAAATAGCTTTTGCAATTTATATTCAGCCTTTTAGTCTTTTTATCTCTTAACCTTTTGACTTTTGTTTACCAGTATCTAGTATCGAGCATCCAGAATCCAGTAACCAGTACCCTAGGCATTTTTTTCACGTTATATCACTTTTTGCAATAAAAAATTTGCCTTCTAAAGGAGCGCCAAAGGGACATCCTATAGTGCTCCTGTCAAGAGAAGAATAAAAAGTATTTTTTTATTGCTTGTAAAGCATATTTCTGTAGAATCACTAAGTAAGTTTCACAAACAATAAAGAAAGGAGGATTTGAAGAAATGAAAGATTCAAAACAAGTAATTAATGTAAAGGAGGAATTGCAATGGAAGAATTAACTGGCGCAAGGATGTTTCTCAGGACATATGAACATGATGAGGAGC
>JANQFE010000042.1 GCA_028278025.1 Thermodesulfobacteriota bacterium
AGGTAAACCTTTTGAGGAAGCTTTAAGACAGCGACGCTCGGTAAGAAACTTTGTAGATGAACAGCTAAGCATGCTTGAGCTGTCACTCCTGCTTTTCGCTGCCCAAGGTATTACCGGCCGTGAGCAGGGGATTGCACTGCGGTCGGCGCCTTCAGCTGGCGCACTTTACCCCATGGAGATATATGCTGTTGTTATGCGGGTGGAAGGGCTTGAACCGGGCCTGTATCATTATGCTTCTGCATCCCACGCGCTTGAACTCATAGAACAGGGCGATTTTTCCGGCAAGCTTATTGACGGCTCATTGGGGCAGGAAATGGTTGGCCAGGCGGCCGTCACCTTCATAACGACGGCTGTTTTTGCCCGCAGCACCCATAAGTACGGTGAACGGGGTTACCGCTATGCCTATATGGAGGCAGGCCATATAAGCCAGAATATTTCCCTGCAGGCTGCCTCGCTGGGACTTGGTTCAGTATGTGTGGGGGCCTTTTTTGATGACAGCATCAATGAACTCATTGGTGTTGACGGCAAAAAGGAAGCGGCAATCTATATTCATGCTGTGGGGCGTATATGAGCCGGCAGACCGGTAAGGTTAGTTTTTGTTTGTGTACCCTCTTATTTTTCAGCATCGCACTAACCGGCCTCACCGGTTACCTTCAGGTAAGACTTGACCTGCACCGGTTTGTGTTCCACAAGTACCTTGCTTACACAACCCTTATACTGACTCTTCTGCATGTGGGTCTGCACTGGAACAGAATTAGAGGATATGTAAAGCAGTTTTTGTCCGGGTACGCTGGATAATAGTTTCCATAGACATGTGAAAAAGCTACACATTCGTTTTTTATACCTTCTTAAGCCGACTCGGAATATCCCATTTTTTCATAAGGATCGCAGTTGCAGCGGGGACCAGATTTTCCCACACTTCGCCATTGAGAATCCTGTTGCGTACCTCGTGTCCGCTAATACCTTTTTGCTCAGGGGGTACGTCCCAGAGCAGATGGGTTGTAAGGCCGAGGGACCTGAACTGTTCCAGCTTTTTTCTGCCCCAGTCATCATAGATTGTTAGAAAAAAAACCGCATCAAGAGGTACATAATATTTATACAATTCTGGAATATTAATGGGTAGCGGCACTATGGAATAACCAGCGGCCGCTACTCCAGCTTCAGTGAGCACCGCATTAACCATTGTATAGCGTTCATAATAGGTCAGCGGGTTCTCACGGCTGTTGCTGCGGTTTGGATCGGTGGTGTCCTCCCTGATGAGGGTCGGGTCAGGGTTGGTGATAGCAACGATAAGGTGCCGACACAGCTTTTTGCCTGCCAGCAGATACTTGAGGTGGTCGTTATGCAGCACCTGAAATCTGCCGTGAATAACACCGGTGTCAAACTCTGTTTTCATATAAGCACTCTGAAATTTTTTCCTGAATAGCTTATCAGTTTAACAGCCCAACAGTTTGTTTGATTCACCTGTCTATTTTGTAAGGTTCATACTCACCAGGGTAATAAGGCTGATCAACCGGGGTGTCCATAATTCCCTGCAGCTTTGCCCGATCAAGATGATTGAGAATGAGATATATCAGTTCCTTTCCTTTGACCAGCCCCAGGGCACCGTTAGCAACACTGACCTCGTTAAACTGCTGTACTGTATCACAGCGGATGCCGGGACCGCAAAAGGTCAGGGGCACGGGTTCACCCGAGTGTATGAGCGGTCCTGAGCTTGGTGTAGAATGGTCGGTGGTAACAACAAGGAGCACTTCCGGGTTGCCGATAAACCGGTCGATGACCCTGCCGATGCCGCTGTCCAGGGCCTCAATAACGGACTTTTTTGCCAAGGGATCTTTAGCGTGGGCTGCCTGATCCGGGGCCTTGGTGTGAACATGAATTATGTCGTAATCATTGAGCATCTGGTCGGCCATGTCGAGGCGTTCAGCCATATCATCAGCGGGATTACGGGTGTCTTTTACTTTCTTAACATCAAGGCCAAGATAGCCGGTCAACCCCCAATAGATGATGGCAGAAGATATAGAGAGGCCCTTAAGACCGTAGCTCTGCCGAAAAGGACGTATATTTTGTAACCGGCCTGCACGTTGCATGACAGGGCAGTTAAGGGGCGGTTTGCCCTGCTCAAGACGTGTTTTGTTGACGGGGTGCGCCTGCAAGCGTTTATAGGCCCAGCTAAGGTATTCAGTCAGGGCACGGGCAGTGTTGCAGGCAGCGCTATCGGAAGTATGGCTTTGCCACGGCTTTATTGCCGGCAGGGCAAGGCCCTCCAGCATCAGGTTTGTATCAGTTATGTATGGTGAGACTGTGCCGTTCAGGATCAGTATGCCAAAGACTCCGGTAACCGGGACAAAACGAAATTTTATCCTGTTTGTTTCATAAGCGTCAATAGTCTGCACCAGGGACTGTGCTTCAGATGGTTTGACTGCGGCCTTGTTTTTCCTGACAATCAGCTTGTTATCATGCTCATGTGCGCTGGCAAGATGGGCAAGCACTGCTACATCATCCGGGCCCAGCTCAATCCCGGCACCAAGCGCTTCCAAGGCTGCCCGTCCGGGAAAATCCTTCATTTCATAACCGAACATCGCAAAATGAGCATTTTCACTGGGCAGGGCCTGACCAAGCAAGGCAGCATGATAAAGGCCATTGGCACCCAGTGCAGCCAGGTTGTCCAACACAGGGGTCTGGGCTGCCTGCAGCGGGGTCTGGTTAGAGAGTACCCCATGGGCCCGATCACCAAGCCCGTCAAGAATTATAAGGATACATTTTACGGACATACATTACACTCAACTTATATGGTGGTTAGCTAAACTTTAGTGTACTTTGGGCCGGCAAAGCAAGATATTTTTGAATTTCTATTTCTATAGCTTTTAGCGATTGGGGGAGAATAAACGAGCTGTTTTTACAGCACAGGTTTTTTCATAGAGCCTTTTCTTTGCGTGCTCCAAAGCGTGCAGCTTCCGCCTTGGCGGATCAAAGCAACAAAAGAAAAGGCACCCTGCAACTTGTCCGCCTATAATTATGCCGTATGGCAATGATATTGATATGTTCTATTGCATATGGGATGGCTATTGAAAAAACCAATTTGACTGAAAATACAATGACGTGCATGATAATACCATGCGTTTTGATATTCATGTCCACACACATTTTTCTCCCTGCGGGGAGCTTGAACCGGCTCACATTATTCAGCAGGCCGGTAGTCTCGGTCTGGATGGTGTCTGTATCACTGATCATGATTGCATGGAAATACAGCACGATCTGCAGGAAGGGATCCAGGCGAATGGTTTGTGTGTTATTTTCGGTTTGGAATATACCACATCCGCAGGAGATTTCCTGCTGTTTGGGCCGTTTGAGGATCTCACCCCGGGATTGCCTGCGCAGCAATTGCTGATGCTGGTCCGGGAAAAAGGCGGTATAGCTGTGGCTGCCCATCCGTTTAGAACCGACAGGCCTGTACAGGAACATATCATTAGGCAAGGACTTTGCACAGTTGTTGAAAGCTGTAATGGTAGAAATACCGAATTGGAGAACCTGGAGATTGAAAACTGGCGCAGGCATTATGAGCTAACCGAATGCGGCGGCAGTGATGCCCATACAATAAATGAACTGGGAAGCGTTCTGACCAGTTTTTTCATACCGGTATTTTCACGCGAGGATCTAATCCGGGCCCTGAAGCAAGGTATGTGTAAGCCGGATATAGGCTTTAATGGAATGCCTGCAGGCAGATCAGGCAATTGTGCTTAAAGAGTATTTTTCAAGATTGGACATTTTGCTTTAGAATTGCTTTAGCCTTTGGTATTTGCAATTACTAGTTTGTTCCCTTATCCGGCATTGCATTGTCACTACTTGTATATATGTAAGCACTTAATGAGTATTTTTGCGTGTTGAACTATGGCCCAGAGAGCAGATGACAGAAGAAAATTTGAAAGACTGGATATTGTTACTCCTGTAATGTTCTCTATTGAGTATAAGCCGGGAAGCGTTCTGGAACTTTATTCTCTTGCATGTTTTGAGCGGTAAGGTTTAGGTGTATTTTGTTTGTATCAGACATAACAACCGGCACAAGCCAATACCCTGCAACTGATTCGTCTTTGTAGCCGGCATACAGCACATATGTGCCCGGAGAAATGTTTTTGAGGGTGCATTTTCCCTGTGCATTGGTTATCGCTTTGGTTACTTTTGCCGCGTGGGCCTTGCCAGCCATAAAACGTAAATCTTTGCTTAAGGCCTTGTATTCACCGATTTTTGTGGCCAGCAGTTTACCCGTTTTGCGAACACCTGTAATCTCCTCTTTTAGTGACTCAGCGCAAAGGAAAATGTCGAGCTTATTCAGTGGGACCGGTTTTTTCCCGGGTGCTTGAAAGCTAACCGTAATCTTTATTTTCGCCTGTTTTGCAGGGATTGTAGTCTTCCGGTCGGTTTTTTTTGCAGCAGCCGGACTTTTAACTGCGGCATTCACAAATGGTGAGTATAGCATACTGAAGCAAATCAAAAATATTATTTTTTTTATCATAATACGGCTTCCTTTCTCGCAATTTTACTGCTTACTTCATATCTCTCTATATTTTTTAGTAGTAATAATCCAGTAAATGTTTGTGTTCCATATAAAATGTGCAGCAGATTTTTTTGATACTAATAGTAATAAATTATAATCATCATAAGGTAAAAAGACGATACTTAGTATATAATGCCTAACAAAATATTATAATACAAAAATGATAAATAAAATTAAATATATATAAAAACTTAAGACATAATAGCTTTTAACTATCATATGAAAGATAACCAAAAAGAATATTTAAAGAAACTCGAGCAGCGGATCGCTGAACTTGAACAGGCCCTTAAAAACTGTAGCACGACAGAAGAGACCTTAAAGCGTGAAAGAGCCTATTATGAAGAATTGCTTGGCAACCTCAGCAAGGATATTGAACGTTACCGTCAGTTTTTTGAAGAAGATCTGGCAGGAATATTTATAACACGGCCTAATGGTACGTTGGAGGAATGCAATCCTGCCTGTGCCCATATTTTTGGCTTTGACTCGGTTGATGATATGAAAAAGGTTAACCTTTCAACACTTTATGCTCATCCGGAAAAGCGCGGTGATTTTCTGCAGTTGCTTAGACAGGAAGGTAAACTTACTCAGTGGGAAATGGAGCTATGCCGGAAAGATGGCAGCAAAATAAATGTAATAGGCAATGTTGTAGGGGAATTCACCGGAACGGGCCATCTGACAAGGATAAAGGGGTATCTTTTTGATATTACCGAGCGTAAAAAGCTGGAAGGGCAGTTTTTGCATTCCCAAAAAATGGAAGCAGTCGGCAGGCTGGCAGGCAGTCTTGCTCATGATTTCAACAACCTGTTAACGGTTATTACCAGTTATGCTGACCTTGTAATGCTGCACAGCCCTCAGGGAAAGAGCATCTATAAATATGCTGAAGAGATACGTAAAGCAAGTGATCGTGCTGCCTGGCTTGCTAAACAGCTACTGACCTTTAGCCACCGGCAGGCATTTAATCCCCGAGTAATAGATCTGAACAAAGTCATTGGTAGACTGGAGGAGATGCTGCGACGATTGCTGGGGCAAGATATTAAGCTTGATGTTATCACAGCAGAAAAACTTGGGTCTATACGTGTTGACGCCGGGCAAATCGAGCAGATAGTCATGAACCTTGCGGTTAACGCAAAAGATGCAATGCCGGATGGGGGCCGGTTTACCATAGAAACAGGACATGTTACTGTTTCTGCAACTCCTATTAAAGATTATGCTGATATGCAGCCGGGGCCCTATGCTCTCGTAGCAGTTACCGATACAGGATGCGGAATGGACGAAACGATTAAAGACCAGATTTTTGAACCGTTTTTCACTACAAAAGATAAAGGTAAGGGTACCGGTCTCGGGCTTTCAACTGTTTACGGTATTATGAAACAGAGCAAAGGTTATATTCACGTTTACAGCGAAGCCGGTATTGGTACCACCTTCAGGCTCTATTTCCCGAGGGTTGATGATGTGCCGGCTGAAGAACAGGCGGCCCAAACAGCACCTGCATTATCCGAGCTGCATGGTTCAGAGACCGTGCTGATAGTTGAAAATGAAAATGCGGTTAGAGGTTTATGCCGGGAAGTTCTGGAACTGATGGGCTATACAATATTAGAGGCCCAGGATGCTCAAGATGCACTGCAAGTTTTTAAGGACCATCAGGAACAGATAGACCTGCTGCTCACAGATATGATTATGCCTCTGGAAAACGGCAGCACACTGGCAGAGGCCCTGCAGTCCCAAAAACCTGAGATGAATGTTCTGTATATGTCCGGGTATACAAAAAGTTTTTTTGCTCATGAGAAAACACCTGGAGAAACATTTGAATTTCTTTCAAAACCGTTTACTGCCGATGAGCTGGCCTGCAAGGTCAGGGAGGTGCTGGACAAAAAAAAACAATAGGACTGTTGACCCTCCTCCTCGGCTGTGTTGTGCTTAACATTCTCACATTTTGCCTGCCATAAAAAACACTGCCATGATAAGTAAAAACTCCGGAAGGTAGTGCTTGACTTTTGAGATAAGTAGTGATACACACTACTACTTCGGACTACTAGTACTTCTGGACAATTAACATTGGGCGTAAGCTGGGTTCACACCTGCTTGCTTGCTGCGGGCAACCTGCTCGCTGGAACGACTATTAAGTATAGTTCAGGCTGAGGCTCGCACTGCCCTTGCTGCCCAAACAGGTGCGAACCCAACCTCCGAATCCACAGTTTTAATTGTCGGTCAGTCCTAGTACAACGTGACACTTGGGTGTGTGGGTATACTTTAGCGAGGGGCTTTGGCTTTGATTGCTGCGGTCGCCAACGGCTTAATCATTTATCATACATCATCGGCGGCTCGCAGCGTCCGTGTGGCCCAAAACAAAGGCCCTCAGAAACAGGAATGCGGGAAAAGACGTAACAGGTAACCAACACCAGACAGGGAGAATGTATAAAGCCATATATAATATAACTGTCTAATAGAGCAAATTTTTTCAGGGAGGTGCTGTATATGAAAATTTTAAAGGTACTCAAATATTTGTTGCTGATTATTGCAATTATTGTTGCAGGTTTTTACGGGCTTGCAAAATACAAAAATCGCCGTGTTGCCCCGGATTACTATGAGACCTATAAAACCCAGGATACCGTGCCGGAAGGAAAGGTTGGCGTTTTTGTTGTTTCACTTATTATGCCGGAGAACATGGATGATGAATTTTTTTATAATATCACCCATAAAATCTATAAATCAATCATTCCATGGCCATTTCGTCTTTTTTCGGTTATGGATAAGGGTATTGCCCTGTTGGATCCGGTTAAATATCATGAACATCATGAATTTACACCGACGAAACTCGTTGACCCCTCCGGCAGTGATCGTGATGCAAACGGCACACCGTATATAGACCATTATAAAAACGGTCTGGTCCAGTGGGTACCGCCCTCAAAAAGGATACACTTGGACCTTGGCTACTTCCTGTATACAGGGGAAAAAGGCGGGATGCCGACACTAACCGGGAAAACAATTAATAAAGCCCGCCTGTGGTATTATGATAAGGGGATTAAGCAAAAGAAACTTCCGCATTGGCAAGCCACTTTTGAAGTGATAAATGCTTCGCTCAAAAGGATTACAGACAAATACGGTGACATAGAATGGCGGGCTGAAACCAGCATGCATTATGATAATATGAAAAAGAAGCTCCACGAGCTGCTGGATGCAGGCTGTGACACCATTGTGCTGGCGGCACCCATGGGAATCTATTCGCACTTCGAGGAATTCAACTCGAGCTTTTACCACTGTTTTGAGTATATTGAGGAATGGGAACATGCACATCCCGGCAAAAAGATAAAAGTCATTATGGCACCTAATATGGGACAGTTTCAGCCGCTGAGGCAGGCATACCTTGAGATGCTTAAGGACCGATTTGATACTCTGCCGGAAGGTTCTGATGTTGCTGTAGCGGTTACTGTACACGGAATGCCCTGGGATAATTTTCAGTGGGAAGCTTGGCTGGACCTGGCTCCCCAGTATCGCGACAAGCTCGCCGAGGAAGTTAAAGAACTTATCAAGAAATATAAATTCGGCCGCACTAACGTAGTGATTTGTCAGGATGAATTTGCCGCACATGTTTGGGATCCTGATGACAAATACCTTTCTACCAATGAAGCCTATTGGAACGCGATTAATGACGGATATGATTATGCGATCGGTCTTCCGATTGAATTTTTTGCTGAGAATTCCGATACCCTTTTTCACCATGCCCTGAAAAACTATCACGGTTTTGATGACTATGATGTATATGATGAGTTTGACTATCCTGACTTTTCTGTTCCCTACGTCGGTATCATGAAACAGGGTAAAACAACTGTTGTTTACAATGGCGTGCCGGTCGGCAAGTACCAGAAATATGTTATTGAAGCATTTTATCTTGCCATTGACTCGATTCTTGCACAGAAAAAGGAAGCATAGCAGTTAGAGAACAACAAAGTAAGTATCACGAGAATCCCGGATTTAGCACAGCTGAGTCCGGGATTTTTTTATGCATAATAATCTTGACAAATTATTTTATTACACTAAACTAGAGTATAGTATACTTGAGTTTACTATGTAAGCATAGGTATAAAAAGGAATTCACATGAACCATAACAAACAGAACAGCCAGGAGATTTCCCAGATACTCTACATGGGATTACAGAAGATATTACGAACCCTTGATTTTAGTAAAACCCTTCAGGGTAAAGTCCCTTCAATCAGTGTTTCCCAGATGCGCATACTTTCACTTTTTAATGAGCAGGAGGTGCTGCATATATCCGAAATCAGCAGTGCCCTGGGCCTTTCAATTCAAAATGTAAATAACATAGTGCGTCGGCTTGAAGATGCTGACTATGTCAAACGAACACCAAACAAAGAAAACAAACGATTTTCAGATATTACCTTAACAACCAATGGTAAAAGAAAATTTAATTCCTTTCGTTCTCGGCAGCTTGCGACTATGGATCTTTTTTTTAACCGGTTAGATTCTGGGGAAAAAGCAGACTTAATTGAATCAATTCAGCGTGCTGCTTCAATTCTGGAAAAAGCATCACAGAGATCAGAATAGGGCAAACTGCTTGGTCTTTTTTACATAAAGGAGTCAGTCTATGAAACAGATGAAAGGTTTAGATTTCTGGGTCAAAAGTGCAGTCTGGTTTGAGCTGATCATTCCCGGGTATTTTTTCGGTAAAACTTTCGGGACTGCTGATGCCAAGTACCGCGTACTTGATGAGTTTATGTATCCTCCAGTGTTTATCAAGCTCTGCAGTTATTTTAGAGATATGCCGTCTGCCGAATACTACTATACCGGTCGGTTCCTGGGAGTTATCGTAGGGGCCATGCTGGGGGTGCTGCTGGCAATGCTGGTAGGAGTTTTTTATAAATGGGTGCTGAAAGACTGGGCCTATGCCAAGGCTGCCCGCATCGGATCGCTGGCCTTTATCCTGATTGCACTGCTGACCGGGTTTATGTCTGATTTTTTCAATGAGAATATAGGCATGGCCCTGCGCATTGAGGAAAAAGCGCCTGATGAGCAGGTGGGCAGATACCTGACGCAGGATTACGGGGGCTTTGAAAAGGGAACCAAGGTCACCGAGCAGAATGCCCATCTGCTTGAGTATTACGGCACTGTCAAGGCCAACAATCCTGATGGCGCACGAGGCTGGTGGATCGGCTCAATTATATTTATGTATACCTGGTTCATACTCTACTTCCTGTGTGCACACCGCTTATTTAAACGCAACAAGGTACCTCGTAAAGCGTACTTTAAACTGCAGATGGTGAACTTTGGGGCCCTGCTTATTTACCTGAGAATGGGTTTTGGAATTTCGTTTGAAGAATACCATTTCATCATAACCCGGGCACCATATCTTTTTGGAGGGATGTAATATGAATTTCGGGGCTTTTGCAAACCGTGACGATTTCATGCGGCACGTGCGTAACATGGCCGGTATGGGCCTTATTCTGTATCTCTGGGGAATCTTTACCGGGTATGTTCCCAACTGGACCTGTGTGATGATTGCCATTGCGGCTTTAACGCTTCAGTTTGCCGACTATTTCTACGGCAGAACCAGAGGAGCAGGATATTTCTGGATATATCTTGCAATAACCGGGTTTTCGAACTTCTTTCCATTCCAGTTTCCGCCCGACCAGGAGACCTGGAAGATCCAGACCAATGAAATAATTGCCTGGGAATACGGCGGGCAGGGTACCCCCCTGTTTGCCGGAGCAGGATTGATTATCGCTCTGCCGATTGTCCTGTATACAACTTATATAGCTATTCGACTTTTAAAAACACCGCCTGACCCTGAGTGTAAAGCAAGAAAGACCGTAGCCACAAAGCGCTGGCGGATCTTTTTTCAGAGCAGCATGTTTTGTTGGTATCTTGTTATATTTGCCTATGGCATGACTGCCCGTCCGATCGAGAATCCGGAGCTGCTCTTCTGGGCAATGGCCATGCTGCTGGGTTCGTTGCTGCTGCCGTTTTTTATCGGGCGGTGGTTTTGCGGCTGGATGTGTCCGGTTGGGACCTTCCAAGACGGCATCTGGCGTTTTTTCAATTTTAAAGGCATCAAAATTTCAGAAAAATTTAAATCGAATATCAATAGAATCTATGTCCCGGCAACCATGCTGGTCTTTATTATTGTCTGTTATACGTTTGAACGAGTTTTCCAGCTGGCCTCCTCAGCTGAAATGATACGCGACCCGGATTGGGCCACGCTATGGAAACCGATGGTGTGGACCAAGGTGCTCACAAACGGAATGTTTATCGGCTCGATTCTTTTTGCCTACCGGATATACTGCCGCTATTTCTGCTGGTATATCGGCTACCGGGTTGCGCTGGGACAGCCGGCGCTCTACCGTGTTCCTTTCATGACCGAACGCTGCCGGATCTGTCCGGACTGTGAGCCGGAAAGAAAATGTGTCATGGGCTTCCAGTTTCAGTCTGTACCGGAGCACGAGGAGGAGCTTTCTATTCGCAACCTCAAGGAAGTGCCGGTCAACTGCAATCTATGTTATGAATGCCGAGATACCTGCCCGCACGGAGCTTTTAGAAAAAATATTAAACGCATTAATGTTATTCCGGAGCGCTGCATCGGGTGCCGGTTATGTGAGCTGGCCTGCTCGGGCGGACGCCTAGGCGTTTTTGATCCGGCCCGTTCCAATATTCAGATAGAAATGGAGGGAACCCCGGAGCTGCCGGTACCTAAAATCAAGAATACCTGTGATGCCTGTAATGGCGATCCCAAATGTATTAAAGTATGTCCTGCACGGGTGATTATCTGGGATAAAGAAGGCCTACGTAAAGATATTAAGATACTTCGGCCGGGTAAGCTAAAACAGCTTTGGCAGAAAATGAACCCCTTTTCCAAGCAACCGCCATCGTGTCCGACACCCTGCGGGGCCTATCCGGCAGGCTGTCCAACCTGTGAGGTGCATCAGCAAAACCAGGAAACGCAAGCACAAGGAGAAGTCGCATGAGCCCTGCAAAGCTTTTTAAAGGATATACCAGAAAACTGGTGCGGGTTAACCTTACCTATAAAAAGATTACGATCGAAGAAATTCCGAACGGTCAACTGCTGAAATATATCGGCGGGGCCGGGCTTGCGGCGCGGATGCTCTATGATGAGCTTGAGCCGGGCATAGATCCCCTATCACACCGCAACAAGGTAATTTTTCTGGCCGGGCCGCTGGCCGGCACTATCGCCCCGACCGGCAGCCGTGTCGGGGCCTATACAAAATCCCCGATGACCGCAGGCTTCTTTCATTCTTCAGC
Source organism: Thermodesulfobacteriota bacterium (assembly GCA_028278025.1). GTDB lineage: Bacteria > Desulfobacterota > WTBG01 > CAIYCZ01 > CAIRTM01 > JANQFE01. The sequence goes on from JANQFE010000042.1 coordinate 11,826, forward strand.
CGGCGGTAATTTCGCCGCGGAACTGAAGTATGCTGGTTTTGACGGTGCGGTGATTGAAGGCAAAAGTGAAAAACCTGTGTATCTTTTTATTAACAATGGAACTGCAGCATTGCGGGATGCAGCCCATATTTGGGGGGAGCGTACCTACCGGGCCCATACGCTGCTCAAGCATGATATCGGAGATGAGGCTGCCCAGATTGCTGTTATCGGTCCGGCTGGTGAACGCCTGGTCAGATTTGCCTCTGTAATAGCCGGGGGAAGGGCGCTTGGCCGGGGTGGTCTTGGTGCGGTACTGGGATCAAAGAAATTAAAAGGTATTGCTGTCAGAGGAACCGGCACAGTTGAAGCACATGACATGGAGGCAACGCTTAAAAAGACCCAGGAGCTTATTCATATTATGCGCGGCAATCCCTCAACCGGCCAGGTACTGCCCAGGTTCGGCACACCCGTGCTGGTAAATGCCAATAACAGTTTGGGGGTTTTCGGGGCGCGTAACTGGCAAACAGAAACATTTGAAGGCGCAGAGGGCCTATGTGCTGAAACCATGCGCGAGAAGATTGTTGTCAGGGATAAGGCCTGCTTTGCCTGCCCGATCGGCTGCAGCAAATATACTGAAATCCCGGAAGGGCCCTATGAAGGCTCTGCAGTTGAGGGGCCTGAATATGAAAATATTTTTTCACTTGGTTCAATGTGCGGCCACAGCTCAATTGAAACGGTAGCCGCTGCAGAGCGTGAATGTGATGATCTGGGAATGGATGCAATCGAGACCGGCGTGTCAATTTCATTTACAATGGAGGCCTGTGAAAAGGGTATCCTCACCGAGGAAGATACGGATGGGCTTAATGTTGTTTTCGGCAATGCGGATATTATTATGCCCATGGTTCGAAAAATCGGCATGCGTGAAGGCTTTGGCGATGTTCTGGCAGAAGGGGTCAAACGGGCTGCAGATAAAATCGGTAAAGGCTCCGAAGCGTTTGCCATGCAGAATAAAGGCATGACGTTTGCCGGCCACTCGGCCCGGGGATTGCCGGGTTTCGCCCTGGGATATGCAACAGGGCCCCGCGGTGCTTCTCACCATGACAGCCGGCCGACCGGTGAACGGGCCGGTATTGTACCGCGGGAAACAATAGAGGGTAAGCCGTGCTATACGGTTAATGTCAATCACCTTATGATTTTACTGGACTCAATGATTGCCTGTCACCTGGCCGAGGCGGTCTGGGGCCCGGTGGAAATCAACCAGCATGTTGTTGATATACTGAACACTGTCACGGGAATGGATATTACCCTGGAAGAGGCCCATGAGACTGCCGAGCGAATCTGGAATGTTATCAGAGCGTTTTCAATTCGCGAGGGCGCTAGAAGAAAAGAAGATACTCTTCCCCAGCGGTTTCTTTTCGAGCCCATCCCGGATGGACCTTCAAAAGGCATGGTCATAACTGCAGAAGTGCTCGAGCAGATGAAGGACGAATACTATGACATCAGGGGCTGGGATCGCACAACCGGCATTCCTTTGCCGGAGCATCTTATAAAACTTGACCTGCCCGGTATTGCAGAAGATATGCGCAGCATACTTTCCAGTGAGAAGGGGGTGTAAAGATGAAAAAAATTTGGTTAATTCTCCTTGGTTTAATTATTGCAATTGCAATCAACAGCGCGTTTTCAACCAAACAGGATGACATGCACTACCGGAAATATCTGCATCAGGATAAGAAAATAGAGGGCAAAGCAGGTGTGCTGCTTACCATCCTGGGGCAGCCGGAGTACTATGAATTTGAGTTTTTTGACAAGTATCTAACTCAAATTTTTGAGAATGCATTTCCCCCGGCGCTTCAGCTTCTTATCATGGGTGACGGGGGCACCGTGCTGATGGATCCAGAGCGCCTTGATGCCTCAGAGGAGTTTTCTCCGACAAAACTTATTGACTGCTATGGCAGTGAGGTCAATGAAGAAGGGGAGCCCTATGTTGACTTGGAGGTGGAATGGGTAGCGCCGCGCGAAGAAGACTCCCCGGGGCATTTTCTCTGGAAAGAGCACAAGAACGAGCACATTGACATTGTAGAAAAAGTTTCAATTAAAATTTATGCGTCCTATTACGAGCGTATGCCGCAGAAAAAAATCCCGTTTATGCACCAGCACAAGGCCATGATAAAGGATCTTGAGGAACTGCTGGCAAAAGAATTTCCCGGGGTTCCCGTACGCTGGGCGCTGTCCATGTACCCGGAAACAATCGAAGAGGCCGTGGATGAGCTGATTCATGCAAAGGTGGATACGATTGTAGCTTTTGATTATTTTCATGTCTATTCATCGTTGGAAGAATTCAACTCGCTTTTTAAAGAGATTAAAGATGCTGTTGCGGAGCGGGCCAAGGTAGTCTTTACACCATTTCCCAGTGCCTATGCATCTTACCGCAAAGCATATGTCATTATGGCTGAAGACGAGATACTGCCCCTGCCGAAAGAAGACAAGAAGCTGGTGATCCTTACCCGGCACGGATTTCCGGATATTTCCGGCGAGCCGTACCCGGAACTTGCCCGTGTTTTTTATAAGAATACGAAAATGGAAGCGGATGCCGTCCTGGCCGGTACCAACACCCTGGTTGTCCTGGCTGATACGGATTTTGCCGGAGAGGACATGGATCCGGATGAAAAGCGCCTTGCCAGCTTTGAGGCTCTGGAAATGGGGCTTGAAGACGAATATGATCATATTATATTTATCATGGTCGATTTTCTGAGTGAGAATACGGATACACTCTTTGCTCACCCGGCCGAATCCCTGGAGCCGCTGCATTTTGCATACAAGGATGAAGTGCCCTATTATGATTTCGATAAACCCTTTCGACTGGAGCTGCAGCATGGCAAAACCCGGGTTGTCAGTGCCGGGTGTCCGGTCGGTGATCGCTACCGCCCCCACCTGTCGCAAGGGGTATTTGAAGCAATTGCAACAGTCCTGCGGGAGGAACCCTGGCCGGAGCTGATTCTTGAGGAGGAAGAAAAGAAGGAGGCCATGTTTTAAAAAAAGTGCCTAAAGTGAGCTAAAATGCCTAGAATTCAAAGTTGAAAGATTCTGGTTAATTCTTATTAGAAAAGGGAGTATTATGAATATTATTAAGATTTTACTATCATCAAAAACTGTTTTTTTTATTATGATTAATGTTTTATTGAGCACTTCTGTTTTATATGCGCAGGAGGCGGATATGGGCAAAACACTTATCCTCTATTATTCTCTGACCGGTAATACCAGGGCAGGCTGTGAGGCCCTGCAGCAGGAACTCTCGGCTGACATTCTGGAAATACGCGATCTTAAAAACCGTACCGGGGGCTGGGGGTTTTTTCGCGCTGCAATAGGATCACTTTTCGGTGTGCATACAAAAATAGAGCCGAAAAATCCGGATATGTCAGGCTATGCCAACCTGATCATCGGCTCTCCAATCTGGACGGGTAAATTGAGCATTGCTATACGGACATTTATTGATGAGAACCGTTTTGATGGTAAGAAAGTAATAATCTACACGACGACAAATGCTTACGAAAAAGAAAAGTATAAAGAAAAAAGCCGTAATCTGGTACGCGAGGCCGGTGGTGAAGTAGTCGGTTATTACCAGGTGCTGGCCCGGGAGGAAATTGATGGGGAGAAAGTGGAGCGGAGCAAACAGCAGATTGTTGAAGACACTATGAGCTTCATGCCTGAAATTAAAAAGGCATTTGCATTGCAATAAAGAAAAAAGCTTTTCTATGTGTAGGCAATTTTGGGAGGTATACGTATGAATAACAACATAAGAAAAAAATATATAAAACTGTTGGGGTTAATAGTCCTGGCAAGTCTATCGATATGTTCAAGGTTATATGCAGTTGAACCCGTTCCTGAAAAATCATTAATACTGTACTATTCACGCACGGGCAATACCAGAACGTACTGTGAGGTCATCCAAAAAACTCTGAACGCAGAGATAATAGAAATCAAAGACCTCAACAGTCGTCAGGGCGGCCTGGGGATTGTCGGAGGTATGCTCAAGACACTGCTGGGTATGCACACTGACATCGAACCGGAGAAGGTTGACCTTGCCCCCTATGAGGTGATTATTATCGGTTCACCCATCTGGGCCTCAAAAGTAACACCGGCAATACGAACATTTATTGAGACCAACTCATTTAACGGTAAAAAGGTAATCATGTTTAACACCTCGGATCTTTTTGTTGAGGAAAAATACCAGGAAAAGAATAAGGCCATGGTTCAGGCGGTCGGGGCAGATGTGATCGGCTATTTTCAGGTTAACGTGATGAAAGAGGTGGCTGGGGAAAAGGTTCCCAGAGATAAGGCTGAGGTTTTGAAAGATGCTCAAAAAGCTGCTGCAGAGATAGAAAAACGTGTGTCAGCAAAGGTTATTCAATAAAGAGGGAGAATAATATTTATCATGAGTACCGGATCAGAAGTACATCCAGGTAAAGGTTTGACCAGTGATAATTCAGCAGCTCAAAAACTCTGCAGCTCATGCGGATTGTGCATGATTCGTGAATGGCCCAGGGAGGAGACCCTGCAAAGCTGTGTATTCAGGACCGGCTGGCTGGGCAGGCAGGAGGTTGAGCTTTTTGGACGCGAACGCTCACTTGATGACTTTGACGAAATGAGCTTTGGCATTTCTAAGGAACGGCTGACCGGCTGTATTAAACAGCCGATTGAGGGCAGTGCCTGGACCGGGGTCATAACAGCCATTGCAAAAAGAGCCTTTGAAACAGGATTGGTTGAGGCGGTTGCAACCCTGCACCGCGGAGAAAAACACCATTTTGAACCCAAAGCGGTGCTGGCACGTTCGGTTGAGGAGATTTTGGCTGGCAGCGGTAACAAGCCGGTCGTATCACCTGTTTTGCTTTCACTGCATGAAGCGTATAAACAGGGTGTTAAAAGACTGCTGGTTATAGGAGCAGCCTGTCATGTGCATGCCCTGCGGGATTTTAAACGGCGTTTTCCCTACCTGAAGGAGATGGATATTTATGCGGTCGGTATACCATGTGTAAGTAATGTTACGTTAAAAACATTGCAGGATGTTTTGGGCATGTTTTCAGCATCACCCGAGACGGTACGCCACTATGAATTCATGCAGGACTATAATATACATCTTAAACATGCAAGCGGTCGTATCGAAAAACTGCCCTATTTCTGCATCCCGCAGGGTTTTACCGGTATTAATCTTGTGGTTCCGGCCTGTATGTGCTGCTTTGATTATGCCAACAGCCTTGCTGATGTCACAGTTGGATATATGGGCGCTGCGTTTAATATGCAAAAGATGCATCAGTGGATTGTGGTGCGTACCGACAAGGGTGAGGAGCTGCGAAATCTTATCGCTGATGAGCTCGAAACGGTTGCGGAAACAACTTCCGGCAACTGCAGGAAGGCGGTCATACGAGCTGCGCAAAAAATTATTGATCAAACGAGGCCAGGCGCTCAATCTGAGCTGAAAGCCGGCAAACCCATGCCTTTATGGGCAGGAAGAATAATGGCAGCCTTGATCAGGCGTGTCGGTCCGTCTGGATTGGAATATGCCCGCTATGCTGTTGATATGCACATGATCAGGGACTATTATTATGTTAAGTTCTACTATCCGGAGCTAATGCAGGCCCTTGTCCCGCAGCACGCCCGGCATATTGTTGAGCATTACGGGTTTGAGCCTTAATATGCTATAATTTTTATCCTTTCTTTAACAACTTGACTCTTTTTCCGCTTGACAGATGCTTACTTATATGATAGTTACTTAAGTAACAATTATTTAAATAATAATTTTATACATAAGTAAAAGGAATCCCCCATGCCTGAAAGATATAAAAAATACAAGGACTTAGAAGAACGCATGCTTGTTATGAAGCGTTTTTTCAGCGAATTTTTCCGCCAGACCGTCACCAAAAACGGAGTAGGTGATAAGGTTGATTTTTCAATTCTGGATCTGAAAGGGATTTCTGCTTTTTTGGATTACCATAGTGAATACACCATGAGCGAACTCAGTCAGAATGCTCACCTGCCCCTTTCGAACATATCTGCCATCATTGACCGTCTGGCAAAAAGGGGGATAGCAAGACGGCGCCGAGATCCCAAAGACCGAAGAATCGTGCGGGTTTATCTGACTGAAAAAGGCAAAAAGATGTTCCGCGATTTTATGAAAAAAAGAGGAGAAGAGTTGGAAAACTCACTGGGCAGACTGAGTGAGAAAGATCGTACGGATCTTTTTAAAGCTCTCGAAAAGGCCACTGAAATTTTTCAAAAGATACAATACAGCTAGAATAATAATAGTATAAGGAGCAAAGCATGGAAGCAGAAGCAACACAGATGACTTTCTGGGTAGCGGTGCAGGCGTCAATTGTTCTGGGACTGATCCACGGTATCAGCCCCTGCGGGCATTCCTGGCCGATTCTGGCCCCGTTCTGCATTACGGCAAAAGGCATGAAAAAATGTATTAATGTCTGTTTCTTTTTCTGTGTGGGGACAACGGTGGCCTGCCTGGTTCTGGGGGTGGTGTTTGGTGCTCTTGGCTCAATCGTCCCGCCGTCATGGGATGTCTATTTCGGCCTGGGAACTGCGGTGATCCTGGTTATCCTGGGCATTGTCGTCATTGTGAAACCGCACTGGCTGCACTTCGAGGACGAGGAAGAGGAAGAAGCACTCATGGAGGTCCTTGACAACACTGACAAAGCAATAGAATACACTACCAACAAAAAAAAATTTAAACACGGTATTTACTGGGGCATGTTTTCTATTGGTTTTATCAACATGATTATTCCCTGTCCGACAGCCGGGGTTATGTATACCTATGCCCTTGTTTCCAAGAGTATAGCTGTGGGTACTATCATCTTCCTGGCCTATGCCCTGGCAACATCACTGGTGCTGTTTATTGTTACCTATTTCCTGGGCAAAACAACAATGTTTTTCAGGAAGTTGGGACAGGAAAAGTATGAGGTTATGCTGACCCGTATCAGCGGGGCACTTATTGCAGCCTTTGGTGTTTATATGGTTTTTGTTGAGAGCCAGCCGCTGTTTTCATAACGTTGGAAATTTAAAATCTAAATAAATTACGAGTCACAGGAGCTATTGTGATGCATATTACGTCAATTATCGGCAACTATTCCTACAGCAAATCATTAGCAGAGGTAGCAGAGCGCCTGAGAAAAAGCTTCAACGGCACGGTGGAGATGACAAATCATTTCTGTCTAAGGCATCAGACATTTTCTGAGAAGCACTTGCAAGATATAGAAGAGAATGTCAAAAGAGCTGATATTATCTTGCTCTGCATGGTGTTTGACGAAGCAGTAATCAAAATCCTGGAAAGATACTCTTCACAGCGTAAAACGTACGTGATTTTAGCGTCAGTTCCCGAAGGTATGCGGCTTGCACGGATAGGTAAATTTTGCGTTGGTGATATCGTTGATTCTATTGCCGACTCTAAGGTGGCAAAAGTTTTTAAAATTATGAAGGGGCTGAGTGGAAAAAGAAGCCCGATGGAAGTGCGTAAGATTCTCGGCATGGCCGACACAATTCTGAAAGTACTCAAATTCGGTAAATGGAAGGATGCCTATAATTATGTGCAGGCCTGGAAATATTTTTTTAACGGTGGTACTGAAAATATGTTTAATATGTTTCTGTTAATTTTGTCTGAGTATTATGGTTTTAAAACAGAATATCAGCCCCCCTCGGAAATTCCCAGATACTATATTGCACATCCCCGCACGGAGAAACTTTTTACTGAGGTGGATGACTACCTTGCCTGGTATGACCTGCCGTACTGGATGCAAACAGACGGCGGAAAAAAGAAGAAGAAAAAGCCTCTTGTCGGCATTCTGTTCTATAATGAGCGCTATCAGAATGAGGATACACGGGATCTTTTTGCAGTGATAGAAAAGCTTGAAGAGAAGGGTGTCGGGGTAGTCCCGGCCATGAGCAGCGGCACAGAAAACATGCATACTCTGAAAGCATTCTTTCTTAATAACGGCAAATCACGGGTGGATGCCGTTATCAGTTTTATGTATTTTCGTTTAGAAGGAGGCCCGTTGGGAGGGGACTATGAAGCCTGTGAAAAACTGTGTCAGCAGATGAATGTCCCCCTTTTCAACTATGTTGTTATGCCTTTTTCCACTTCTGAAGAGTGGCAGGAACGCGCTGAAGGAATGGCGCCCATGGAGACCAATCTGGCCCTTATTTTTCCTGAGCTTGACGGCCTGATTGAAGGCGTGGTGGTTTCCGGCCAAAAAGAGCTTTCCGAGCAGGGCAAAAACATGGTTCGGGTTATGGCCCCGCTGGAGGAGCGGGTCGCACATGCTACCGCGCGAACCCAAAAGTGGCTGAAGCTCAAATACACTCCTAATAAAGACAAAAAAGTGGCCTTTGTGCTGTTTAACTATCCACCCGGTAAGGACACGATCGGCAGTGCCGGAAACCTGGACGCGATTGAAAGCCTGATCCGCCTGCTGGATAGAATGAAGGAAGAAGGTTACACGGTTTCCGGTTATCCGCGCACCAGGCATGAATTTGTACGCCTGATTACCAAGAAGAGCGCTCTTAACCAGAGTAACTGGACCGCTCTTGCCAAGGTGAAGGAGAATGCTTTTAAGATACCGGTTGCGGAGTATGAACAGTGGTTCTCCCGGTTGCCGGGTGTCTGTCAAAAAGAGATGCAGGAAAGCTGGGGTGATGCGCCGGGGTCCCTCATGGCAGATGAGGAAAACCTGTATGTGCCGGGAATCCAGTTCGGTAATATCTTTGTGGGCTTTCAGCCGGCCCGCGGGGTGCATGGAGATCCCACTAAAACATATCATGATACGGCCCTGCCGCCTCATCACCAGTATTATGCTTTTTACCGCTGGATAGAAGAAAGTTTCAACGCCGATGTGCTGGTACATTTTGGTACTCACGGCACGCTGGAATTTTTACCGGGCAAACATGTTACTCTTTCTGAGAAATGCTATCCTGATATTTTCATGGGAACGCTGCCGCACCTGTACCTGTACACCTGCAGCAATCCTTCAGAGGCCATGATTGCCAAGCGCAGGAGCTATGCTGCTTTGGTTGATTACATGACACCGCCCATGATTGTGTCTGACCTGTACGGCACCTTTGCTGAGATGGAGACCGACATTCATAACTACTACCACTTCAAGGATCAAAGCCCGACCCGGGCCGCAGAGCTCAAGGGAAAAATCCTCAACGATGCCAAGGAAAACAACCTGGTCGATATTGAAGCAGAGGATGTGGATATCAATAAGCTGTATAACTCCCTTAGTGATATGAAGGGCTCTATGATGACCAAGGGCGTGCATGTGCTGGGTGATCCGCTAAAAGGAGATGAGTTGGTTGATTATGTTATGGGAATTGTACGGTTTGACCGGGGTGAGCTTTCATCAGTGCAGAAAAATATTGCAGCGGGCTACGGCCTTGACTGGGATGAAGCCCGTAAGAATCCGTCAAAGATCCTGGATAGCGGGGAGATCACAGGGGTGGTATGCGAACAGGTCAATGACCAGGCACGCACACTGATTGAAGAGGTACTTGTTAAGCAGCAGCCTATAAAAAAAGCTATAAAAAAGAGTGTAAAAAAGAAGCTCAACCGGGATACTATCAAAAGCCTTACGGCAACGCTTGAGTTTGCGGCTGATCTTGGACAGAACCTTAAGAACAATCATGAAATGGACCAGATGATTAATGCCCTGGATTTCAAGTACATCTCTCCGGGCCTGGGCGGAAACCCCATCAGGAGCCCCGCCGTGCTGCCGACCGGCAGGAATCCTTTTCAGTTTAACCCTGACTATATACCGACTCCTCTGGCCTGTCAGCGCGGAGAGGAAGTTGCCCGCCAGGTGGTGGAGTGTTATCAGGCTGATAATGAGGGCTGTTATCCGGAAACTGTGGGCGTTGTGCTCTGGGGTTTTGAGACCATGAAGACCCAGGGCGAGACCATCGGAGAAATATTTAATCTGCTGGGTGTGCGGCCCAAGCGCTCCGGGCTGGGTGACATGACCGGGCTGGAAGTAATACCGCTTGAAGAGCTTGGCCGCCCGCGCATTGATGTTGCTGTTGAGATCTGTGGGATTTTTCGCGATACGTTTCCGGTGCTGCTGCGCCACGTTGACCGGGCTTTTAAAATGGTTGCCGTGCTGGATGAGCCTGATGATAAAAATTCTATCAAGCGGCACTCCCGCACCATCCAGCAGGCCCTCGAAAAAGAGGGTATCCCCACGGAGCAGGCCAAAGAACTCTCTATCTCCCGGATATTCGGCCCCTCAGCATCCAACTATGCTACCGACACAACCGATCTAATCGAAAGCTCAGAGTGGGATGAGGAAAGCCAGATAGCTGAGCTGCATCTCAATAAAATGTGCCATGTCTACGGTGATGTTTTCCATGCTGAATCAAGCCTGAGTACGTTCCGGGAAGTTCTGGATACGGTTGATGTGGTGGCCCAGGTGCGGGACAATGAAGAATACGGGGTGGCCGACCTGGATCACTATTATGAATTTCTGGGGGGGCTTTCAAGTTCTGTTGAGACGGTTAGAAAATCAAAACCCTCATCAAACCGCAAGGGTAAGCCGGTTGTGCTGGTAGCCGACTCTACCAGGGACAAGATCAAGACAACCGATATCAAAACAGCTATTAACTATGAGGTGCGCACCAAGCTGCTTAACCCGACCTGGATGAAGGGGCAGATGGACAGCGGCTATAAAGGTGTTAAGAATCTCAGCAAGCGTATGGAGCACCTTGTCGGATGGCAGGCGACCACCTCGGGCTCGGTTGATAACTGGGTCTGGAGCGAGATGGCTGATAAGTATGTTTTCAATGAAGAAGTGCGCAAGACCATGATGAAAGAAAATATCTGGGCGGTAGAGGACCAGCTACGCCGTTTGATGGAGGCCTACCAAAGAGGCATGTGGGATGCTACGGATGAAGAAATTGAAAAACTGAAACAAATCTATCTGGAACTTGAGTCGGAAATAGAGGAAATGGAGGAGTAACAGAAGCCAGTAATGAGCAATGAGTAACGAGGAACTAGTAACAAGCAACCAGCAACAAAGACAGGTATCATATTATGAATACTACATACAATGAATATGAACACAGACATAATTATCCTTTCTCTGCCATTGTCGGCCAGGATAAGCTCAAAGAGGCCCTGCTGATGAATGTTATCAATCCCCAAATCGGGGGTGCCCTGGTGCGGGGTGAGCGGGGCAGTGCTAAAACCATAGCAGTGCGAGGACTTGCAGATATCCTGCCTGAAATAACTGTTGTAGACGGCTGTCGCTTCAGCTGTGATCCCAAAGATATCAGCAAGATGTGCAGTATCTGCCGGGAAGGGTATGAGAAGGGTAGAAAGCTGCCGGTTGTTAAACGGAGAATGAAGATTGCAGAGCTGCCTGTGGGGACGACTGAAGACCGGGTAGTGGGTACCCTTAATATTGAGAAAGCGATTACAGAAGGTGTTAAGGCTCTTGAAATCGGCATGCTGGCAGAGGCCAACCGGGGTATTCTCTATGTTGACAACATCAATTTGCTTGATGACCACATTATGGATGTTCTGCTTGATGCGGCGGCGATGGGGGTAAATATTGTGGAGCGTGAAGGTGTCTCGGTGTCTCACCCGGCAAACTTTATCCTGGTGGGCTCTATGAATCCCGAGGAAGGGGAGCTGCGTCCGCAGCTGCATGACCGGCTGGCGTTCCATGTGGAAGTTCACGGTATGGGCAGCCTCCAGAACCGGGTTAGGATAATGCGGCAATCAATGGAGTTTGAGCGTGATCCGATTTTTTTCAAGAAACTCTATGAAGAGTCTCAGAATGATATTGCCCAAAAAATAATTCAGGCCCAAAAGCTTCTGCCCAGGGTTACCATTAAAGAAACGTTTTTACGCATTGTGGCACGCATGTGCATTGAGCTTGATGTGGACGGCCATCGGCCTGATATTATCATTACCAGAGCAGCTATGACCAAGGCCGCCTATGACGGCAGACGAACGGTTACTGAGGACGATATGGTTTTTGCCGCTGAGCTGACCCTGGGATTTCGCATGCGCCGGACTCCTTTTGAAGAGGTGGCCCTGGGCGCAACGCGGTTTCAACAGGTTCTGGAGCATGCTAAAAAACTTGAAGCCGAAAGTAAAAAGAAGAAAGCCGCCGGCCGCAAGAAAACTGCTGCAGTAAAAAAGTCTGTGTCTGTGAAAAAGACCAAGGCAAAAAAAACAGCCAAAAGCCAATAGCCAGGAAGAAAAACAAATCTTTACATGATATGAGGATATAAAGAAACATGGCACAAAAGACAACATTCAAAAGAGTAGTTTTTCCCTTTACGGCGATTGTAGGACAGGAAAAGATGAAAAAGGCCCTGCTGCTGAATGCAATCAACCCTCAGGCTGGCGGTGTGTTGATTCGCGGCGAGAAAGGTACCGGTAAATCAACGGCTGTCAGGGCTCTGGCAGAGCTGTTACCGCACATCGAGGTTGTGCAGGGTTGTCCTTTTAACTGTACTCCCCGAAATATTTCCGAGATGTGTCCCCACTGCCGGGAGAAGGTTTTGGCAATGCAGGCCAAAGGAGAAAAAGGTCGCTTGATTGTTGAAAAACGCAGAACCCGGGTGGTGGATTTACCCCTTGGGTCCACCGAAGACCGCCTGCTGGGCAGCCTTGATATTGAAACGGCTATTAAAGAAGGCCGCAAATCCCTAGAGCCGGGAATCCTGGCTGATGTGAATCGCGGTATCTTGTATGTTGATGAGATCAACCTGCTGGATGACCATGTGGTGGATATCCTGCTTGATAGTGCAACCTCAGGGGTGAATGTTGTGGAGCGTGAGGGTATCTCGTTTGCGCACCCATCCCGTTTTATACTGGTCGGCACTATGAATCCGGAAGAGGGGGAGCTGCGTGCTCAGCTTCTTGACCGTATTGCCCTGCATGTACCCACTGAAGCTCTGCACAATGTGGATGAGCGCGTCCAGATAACCATGCTGCGTAATACATTTGAGAAGGATCCGGAAAAATTCCTTAAAGAAATGGAACCTGAAAATGAAAAGCTGCGCAGGCGTATCAAGAAAGCCCAGAAGCTTTTACCCGAGGTCACCATCAGTGAGCGTATCCAGATGCTTATCTGTAAAATGTGTAAAGAGCTTGATGTAGAGGGCCATCGGCCTGACATTATGCTGGCTAAGACGGCTATAACCCTGGCTGCCTACCACGGCCGTAAGGAAATCAAGCAGGATGATATAAAAGAGGCCGCCGAATACATCCTGCCGTTTAGAATCAGGAAAAACCCCTTTGGTGAAGAGGAACAGCGGGAGAATGTTTTTGATGATATTATTGAGCAGATTGCAGAAGAACTTGATAATCAGCCGCCGCCCATGGACAATCAGGATAATCCCGACTTGGAGGACACTGAAGAGGCCGAGGAAGTAGAGGGCAAGGTCCATAAAGTCGGCAAACCGGTTGAAGTACCCAAGGAGATTAACAAAAGAAAACGGGACCGGACCCTGCGCTCAGGTTCGGGCAAACGGATGAAAACCCTGGCAACCGGCCGCAAGGGGCGCTACCTGAAGCATAGAACTCCCAAAGAGGACACTTCTGATATAGCTTTTGATGCCACGGTGCGGGCCTCAGCAGTCCATCAAAAGCAGAGAAAAAAAAACTCTAAAATCAACCACGCCCTCATCATCAAAAAAGAAGACCTGAGGGAGAAGGTCCGCCAGAGCAAGGTTTCTACACTCATTGTGCTCACGGTTGATGCCAGCGGGTCCATGGGTGTGATGGACCGCATGGAAGCAGCCAAAGCAACGGTCTTTTCGCTGCTGATGGATGCCTACCAGCACCGTGACCGGGTTTCTATGGTTGTTTTTCGCGGTAAAGACGGCTATATACTGCTGCCGCCCACCAGCGGTGTTGATTTGGCTAAAAAGATGCTGGTAAACCTGCCGACCGGAGGTAAAACCCCGCTGGCCGCAGGCATTATGAAAGCACTGTCGCTGATCAAGAACGAAAAGCGCAAAGACCCCACGGTTGTCCCCATGATGGTAATGCTGTCTGACGGGCGCTCAAATATTTCCATAGTTGAGGGAGCTGATCCCATGTCGGAAATAGAAAAGCTGGGTCAGACCGCCCAGGAAGAAGGGGTGCACAGCATTGTGATAGATTCTGAGGTGACCAGAAAACGCAAATTCACCGGGTTTACCTTTGAGTTTGCCAAAGATATAGCCGAGTATTTTAATGCAAAATATTTTCGTTTGGATCAACTTAATGAGGTTACCCTGGGTAATGTCATTACAATGGAAAAGAATCTTCTGCTGGATACTCTCCAAGGGAAAAGAGATAATTAAAAAGCTTAGGGAATTTTTTGTTATTAACCGCGGAATCACGTACCGCGACAAGCTCGGGACAGGCCGACAGACGCAGACATTCTGAGAACGGACGACTTGTCCGCTTAGAAAATGCAATCACTTGCAATATAAAAACAGTTTTGCCTAAGAAATTACAGGGTCCATCGTATCCATTATACTCTGGCCTGAAAGGCCATGGATGGTTTTTCTCCCGCGACGTTGCGGGAGAGAAAAGTCCGCGCTTGTCTGTGTGATTCTGCGGTTAATTAGCTTAACTATAATAAAAAAAATATTAAAACCGAAACCAGGCCCAATACAAAGTGGCTGCAAAAAACCTTTCCATTCATAGAAATAAAATTGTTATTATCGGCAACCCGAATGTCGGTAAAAGTGTTCTGTTCAATCAGATAACAAAAGCCTATTCTCTTATAGCAAATGTTCCCTATACCACCATATCCGTTCACAGAGCCGATATCACTGTTGAGAATACTTCCTATGAAATTATCGATACACCCGGCATTTTGTCACTTGATGTGCATTCCGAAGACGGGCTTATCACCAGAAATATTCTGCTGAAAGAGCATCCCGAGGTCATCATTCTCTGTATTGACAGTACCAATCTTAAAAGATCGCTGCTCTTGTTGGCACAAATTATGGAGCTGGAAATTCCGATGGTTTTATGTCTGAATTTTCTGGATGAGTCACGCCAGAGAGGTGTTATAGTCGAGAAGGATAGGTTGGAGCAGATGCTGGACATTCCTGTTGTGGAAACGGTTGCATCTGAGGGCTGGGGCGTGAGTGATCTGGTTAAAGCACTTCCGAAAGCCGTGGTTCCAGCACAATCACGAGTTGCCTATAAGCGTTTTATTGAAGAAGGCCTTACTGATATTGCTCAGTGCTTTCCGCCAGACTCCAAACCGCCTGTCGGAATACTGCTGCTGTTGGTCATGCAGGACCGTAATATAGAGCATTATATCGAGCTGCACTACGGCGACCCGATCCTCAGGGACGTAAAAACACTGGCTGCAAAAGTCCACAACGCTACCCAGAAAGGAATTTCAAGATTTATATTCGAGGCCCGGGAAAGATGGGCCGCGACCCTGCTACAGGAAGTTGTCCAGGTAAAGCCTGAAAGTACAGGAAAATACAGCAAAGCAATCGGCAGCCTTTGCCGGCATCCATTCTGGGGCTGGTTGATACTTATCGGCGTAGTTTACAGTACCTACCTTTTGGTGGGTAAAATCGGCATCGGTTTTCTGGTGCCCTTCTGTGAACAAAAAATCTTTTTCCCGTTGCTTGACAGGCTTGCTCTAATAATCCCCTGGGAACCGCTCAGAGAATTTCTGGTGGGTGATTACGGAATACTTTCCTCCGGCTTTGTAAATGCTGTGGGAACAGCCCTGCCGATTCTTTCGATGTTTTTTATTATTTTAAATTTTTTGGAGGATACCGGCTATATCTCGAACCTCTGTATACTAACCAATCGATTGTTCAGACGCCTGGGCCTGAGCGGGAAGGCGATCCTGCCGGTCATTTTAGGGTTCGGGTGTAAAACGATGGCCACGCTTACTGCGCGTATTCTGGAATCGAGAAAAGAGCGCATAATCGCCATATTCCTGATCGGTTTTGCTATTCCCTGTGCGCCCCTGTTGGGAATAAACCTCGCAATTTTAGCCCTTTTCCCATTCAAAGCGTTTCTGATTGTGTTTGGGGTTTTTATTCTGGCTGAGATCGTTGCGGGAATTTTACTTAATAAAGTACTTAAGGCCGATGTCGTTGCGGATTTTATTATGGAAATACCACCCATTCGCCTGCCGGGCATAAAAAGCCTGCTGCTGAAGACCTATTACCGGCTTAAGTGGTTTACTACTGAAGCAATTCCGCTTTTCATGATCGGTGCCGGTATTTTGTATGTCATGGAAAAGTTGTATATATTAGATTTCATTAAACGGGCATGTCTGCCTGTTCTGGCAACTTTTTTGAACCTGCCCTTAAGCACTGTTGACAGTTTTTTACTGTGTCTGCTGCGCAAGGAGGCTGGTGCCGTAGTGTTTTTAGAGCTTGCCCAAACCGGGCAGCTTGATTATATACAGATTATAGTCGGGATAGTTGTTATTAATTGTTTTATCCCCTGTTTTGCAAATATCATGGCTATGATCAGACTGCTGGGGGTGAAAACGGCGCTTTTGGTAACATTTTTTATTACGTTCTTTTCCGCAGTTCTGGGAAGCGTTGTTAACTATGTTCTAAGGATTTTTTAAAGGAGAGGCTATGGACCGCAGAGAACTTGATGAATATATGGAAGCGCTCTGGTATCTTTCAGAAGAGGAAGACCCGTGCGTAGACAATATGGAATCCTATTCAGCGGAAGTATTCACTGATGAGGTGGTTGCAGAACTGCAGCGTCAGGGTTTTGTTACAATAAATGATCAGGACAAAATAGCATGTACGAAAAAAGGGCATACCCAGGCGCGTCAGATTGTGCGTTGTCACCGGCTGGCAGAGCGTTTGCTGGTTGATGTGCTAGGAATGCGGCCCAAAGAGACTGAAAGAGGTGCCTGTGAATTTGAACATAATATTGCACCTGAAATAACAGACAGCATCTGCACCCTGCTGGGTCATCCGCGGGAGTGTCCGCATGGACTGAAAATTCCGCAAGGTAACTGCTGCCGGGCAGCCAGCAGTACGCTCACCAGTGCCATTGTACCTCTTGACCGGGTAAAAGTGGGGGATCTGGTGAAAATTGCCTATATCAGTACATCCTCAAATTCCCGGATGCACAAGTTGTCACATTTTGGTATTGTCCCGGGTACCTCAATTACAGTGCATCAACGTAATCCATCTTTTGTAATTCAATGTGGCAATACACAGATTGCCATGGAAAAGGAAGTGGTTAAGGAAATTTTTGTGCTTTCTCCCTTTGCAACAGATACATGATTTGTCTCAATGAAAGAGATTTTGATGGGGACTCTCCTGGAGGTTAAGCGTGCAGTATCTGCAGCACAGAGCTATTAAAAAAAGCCATCAAGGTAGTGGTCGTAAGGTTGTCATTCCGGAATTCACCCCTGGCGAATATACATAATAAGTAAGTTTTTTCTTATTAACCGCAGTCCACATGACGCGGCGCACCTCCCTGAAACCATGAAAATGTGTTCAGTTTTTGATAGTATATAAGCACCTTCGGACGGTTATTTGCAGAGCAGACTGTCGCCCCGCAGTACTAGCGAGAGTTTACTATAAGTTCAAGAAATTGCAAGTTTAAGCAAGGCCGTAACCGGTTGATTTTTGGCAGGTTTCGGCTTTTTGTGTGCCTTGAGATATTGTATACACTGATTATTAAAAAAAATATTTTCCCGACCGATGAACATGAATAAAACGGAAAGCTGGTAGTGGGTCAGTTTGAAAATATCAACACTTGACAATGCTTGAGCGGTCATGCTATAATCTATGCATGACGAAAAAGAAAAAAAGACCCGCCGATATAAACAAACTCGCAGCATCTATTGTGCAGGATGCTGTGTCAGAAAACCAACCAGAAGAACACACCCAAAAAAACCCCGCAGCAGTTGCCCTAGGTAGGCTTGGAGGATTAAAGGGAGGAAAAGCAAGGGCTGCTAAATTAACCCCCAAGCAAAGAAGTGAAATTGCAAAGGCAGCTGCAAATAAGCGGTGGGAAAAACCCAAAAGAAAGCCAAACCACTAGAATACTTCTTGTTTGGATTTTTAACACTTGACTTTTTTATTTGTTATTCCTATAATCTAAAACATAAGGTTAACAAACCCAAACGACAACTACCATATCTAGTATGATTATAATAGTTGGAGGTCAATATAATGAGCCAGAAAACAACAGCAAAATCACTTCTTATTGAAATGATAAATGACAAAATAAAGGAATATCAGAAACTTATAGCAGACCTTGAAGACCAGAAAAAAATGTTTTTGTCTGAATCCAATCCAAAAACGACAAAATTAAAAAGAAGAAAGCTTAAAATAAAGACAAAGCGTGTGAGTACTTTTAAAAGACTGATGGCTGTTTTAGATGATTTGCCAGAAATTTTTACCCGTATAGAAATTAAAGAATATGCTGAACGAGATGGGCTGGGAGAAATTCTTGACGGTACTTTTTCCCCAGCCTTTTCAGAAACAGTCAATCGTGGATATGTTGTTATGGTAGAGGAAGGTATGTCAGGAAAGCCCGCAAAATATAAGAAAACACCAAAAGGAGGTGATGCAGCATGAGAAGAGTTTTTACCGCCACAGCGGGACGGCGGGATATAAATAGGAAAGGTCGAACAGTCTAAGCTTGGCGGCTAATGTTCGACCTTTGGCCCGCTTCATTATTTAGTAGCGGTACGGGGGCAGTAGTTGAGTTGGATACAACAGGAGTCTGCTAAACTCAAGATCGAGGGTTCGAGTCCCTCCTGCCCCGCTTTTATTTATTACGTACAGTATACTACTACTTCTGCGTTTTGTCAAATTTTTTTCCTTGTCCGCTCAAGCAGATGTGGTAATTTATTTTCATTCAAACTGAACTTTTTGCTTGACAGCTTAAGCATAATGTTCTATGCTTTTAATTATGAACAGGTTGAAACCAGATAAACAAAAACAAGTAATAGCTGTCCTGGTTGAGGGAAACTCAATAAGGTCAACATGCCGTATAACGGGTGTAGCAAAGAATACGGTTATAAAATTGTTGCGTGATATGGGTGCAGCCTGTGACAAATATCAAGATCGGGTTTTACGCAATCTCAAATGCAAACATTTTCAATGTGATGAAATTTGGTCTTTTTGCTATGCCAAAGAAAAGAATGTACCGGAGCAAAAGAAGAATAAGTTTGGCTACGGTGATGTCTGGACGTTTACTGCGATCTGTGCAGATACTAAGTTAGTACCTTCCTGGTATGTAGGCCGACGAAACGCACATGATGCTACAATATTCATGAAAGACCTGGCAGACAGGCTTGCTAACCGGATACAAATCACCAGCGATGGGCACCGCATGTACATTGATGCTGTTGAACAGGCATTTGCACATGAGGTAGACTTTAGTCAGTTGGTTAAGCTCTATGAAAACAGTATCGAACAGGAGAAGCGTTATAGTCCGGCAAGGTGCAGCGGGATTAGGAAACACGATATATGTGGAAACCCCAAGGAAGAAAAGATTTCAACCAGCTACGTTGAGCGGCAAAACCTTACTGTGCGCATGAGCATGCGCCGGTTCACACGGTTAACAAACGGGTTCAGCAAAAAAGTTGAGAATCTTGCAAGTGCTGTGTCGCTGCACTTCATGCATTATAACTTTTGCCGTGTGCATCAGTCTTTGCGTGTGACCCCTGCAATGGAAGCTGGTGTTGCAGATCACGTATGGAGCATTGAAGAAATGTTAGCCTTGCTGGATTCAAACTGACCCACTACCGGAAAGCTTGCTTCCTTTACCATTTGCAGGCATAATAATAAAATGATCCCGGTTACCCGCACCATTGCACTGGATGAAAAAGAAATCAAGCTTGTCTTTGTCCGCTCATCAGGACCCGGCGGACAGAATGTTAACAAGGTTGCTACCGCTGTACAGTTGCGCTTTGATATATTACAGTCACCTTCCCTCCCCGATGATGTTCGCAGGCGGCTCGTGCGCCTTGCCGGCAAACGGCTGAATGCAGAAGGGATTCTTATTATCGAAGCCCACCGGTTTCGCACCCAGGAGCACAACCGCCGGGATGTCCTGGAGCGCCTGATTGCGCTGATCCGCACCGCTGCACAACCACCTATCATACGCCACAAAACAAAACCTTCCCGTGCATCACAGAAGCGCAGGCTGGAAGCCAAGCGCCGCCGCAGCCGGCTGAAAAACCTGCGCGGGCCAGTTTCCCGCTTTGAAGAATAGTCTCAATCTTTTTTTCCGGTTCATTTTTATTTTCATTATAATCATACAATTATACAATAAGTAGTACCAATTAAGAGAAAAATACTACATGTTGTATTTTTCTCTTGACGGCTCTGTGTGCCTTTGTTATTAAATAACTTCATTTCTTTTATGTGGTAAGAATTTTTTAAAAAAACTATAAAGGAGGGCATAATGCGTATTATTGCAATTGCCAATCAAAAAGGGGGCTGCGGTAAAACAACAACTGCGATCAACATTGCGTCATCACTGTCCCAGAAAGGTCAGCGGGTGCTGCTCATTGATTGCGACCCGCAGTCACATGCCACTATGGGTTTGAACATTGATGCTGATCTGAAGAAAACTCTGTATAATGTTTTGACAATCAGGCAGTCGGAACAGTTACCGCTTGACGATGTGGTGGTAAAGATCAAGGACAACTTTGATCTGGCCCCTGCAAATATGATGCTCAATGCAGTCGAGCAGGAATTTGCAGATGTGGCGGGCCGCGAGGAGCGACTCCTGCAGGCAATCCGGTCTAACAGCAAACCATATGATTTTATTATACTTGACTGCCCTCCGAGTATTGGCCATCTGTGCTTTAACGCTCTGCGGGCCTGCGACGAAGTGATTATTCCCATTGATATGAGCCTGTTTTCTTTACGGGGTGTTGCCAAACTGCTGGATCTGGTCATCACGCTGAAGGATGCCTGTTGTCATGTCATTAAAACCCGCGCGCTTATTACCATGTTTGACTACCGGACACGCTATGCACGACGTGTGCTTGAAAAGGTTAAGGAACAGTTTGGTGATAATGTTTTTGAAACCGTGATCAGGTATAATATCCGCCTGAGAGAAACCGTTGATTATGGTTTGCCTGTGGGCGATTATGATAAGCATGCTATCGGGCATCAGGATTATGAGAAACTGGCCGAAGAGATTAAGGCATCAAAAAATACCTATGCCTATCAAAGCAACACAACAACGACTGCCGCTCAGGAAATCCTGCAAAGAACTGAGGAGTATATATCAAACATTTCTGCAACACCTCCTGCCGCAGAGCCGGAACCGGAAACAGATGATTGTTTCCCGCAACCCTTGCAATCCTCATATAAAGATATGGTTAATACCCTTGCTGTTCAGCCTTTTGCTTCCCATCCGGAAGATGAGGATTAAAATAAAAAACATACCCCTAAAAAGGCAGAGTTTTTTCGAAACTCTGCCTTTTTATTTTAGTATGATCAAAAATTAATTTTTTAGGCCTAAATGCCGAAAACTAATGCAAATACTATCCAAATTAAAATATCGTTAGCAAAATCAACTCCAAGGATTGCCACAATGAATGCTAAAAAACGCTCATACCATACCATGCGAGATTTTTTGTTTGTGGTTTTTAAACATAAAGTGCTTATTATCTCTCTTTTCCTCATCATTTTTCTGATAGCCGCTGTTAGCTGTTTTTTTATCCCTTCAACATATGAAGCACGCGCAAAGCTTCTGGTGAAAGAACCGGCCAGACAGACTATTGCTCTGACGAAATCACAAGATACCACTCGGTATACATCAAACACAAAAAAGCAGGCTGATATAGACCTGGCCGTACAGCTTCTCAAGGGTCGCTATCTGGCGGAAAAAGTCCTTGATACAATTGGTCTTGAGACGCTTTTTCCCCATATCGATAGTAACGAACCCGAAAAGGCTCTTTTTGCATTACAGAACAGTCTTACGGTATCGGGGGGTACAATAATTGATGTTGTTTTCCTGCACAGCAATCCGGCACTTGCTGCACAAACAGTTAATATCCTGGTAGAGGAGTTTCTCGAACATTACCTTAGTGTTCAGAAACAGGAGCAACAGTATGAATTTTTTAAAAACCAGGTTGAGCTCATTGAGAAAAGACTGCAAAAATCACAAAAAGAGCTCGGCCTTTTTAGAAATGAGCATAATATCAGTTCTATCCAAAAACAAAAAAGCCTGCTTTTACTGCAAATTTCAGACCTGGAGGTGGAACTTGCTAAAATCAGAGCTGCGGTTAGTGAACAGGAAAGCATTGCTAAAGCCAATAAAAAATCTTCTGCAGAGGCCGTCCAAATCCAGCAGAAGATAATTGCATTGAAAAGCAAAGATAAAAAATTGAGCCAGCATATAACCCGGTACAAAGTTGAACTCAACAGGCTTGATAAGGCAGAAACCCGTCTACGGGAGTTGGAACGCCGGGTTACCATGGATGAAGAAAACTATTTACTTTATACCAAAAAAATGGAAGAAGCCCGCATAACCAGTGCAATGGATGAACAGAAACTTATTACCTTCAGTATTATTGAACCGGCGTTGCAGCCGCTAGTGCCGGTTAAACCCCACAAATCACTTATATTGCTCACCGCAGTAATTATAGGTTTGCTGGGCGGGCTGTTGCTGGCATTGGTTTCAGAATACTTTACTCACACCTTTGATAATGCACAGGACATTGAAGAAATCCTGGGGTGCACTGCAATGACAGCTTTACCAGAACTGAGCTCAGACGAAATCAACCTCATAAAAGCAGGTAAGCTGCCAGAAAAGATTCATACTAAATGTAATCGTATTAAACAGTATGTCATTCAAACATTTCCTGATGTTCAGGATAGAACAATTCTGTTAAACGGGCCGAATGAAGGCGAGGGGACCTCACTGGTTCTGCTCAATCTGGCCCTTGCGCTTGCATCAGAGGGTGGAAAGGTTCTGGTGGTTGATGCAAATTTACGAAACCCGACTCTGCATAACCTGCTCAATGTTGAACAGACAAACGGTCTTGCAGAAGCCCTGGGCGGGGATATCTCTACCGATACGGTGATCAAAAACACCCAGGTTTCAAACCTGATGATCATTTCCAGTGGCAGACCACCTGCAAACCCTTTTGCTCTGCTGCAATCTGAACAGTTTGAGCGCCTCCTGCAAGAGCTTAAAACAAAGGCCGACTGGATCCTGCTTGATTCACCTCCCATACATACGTACAATGATGCGGGGCTCATGGGGCCGAAAACGGATGGGGTTGCAATGGTTGTAAAAGCAGGCAAAACACGCTGGGAGGTTGCCGCCAGTGCAATACATCGCTTTCAGCAATGCAATGCAAAAATACTTGGGGCTGTATTAAACCGCCAGAAAATGCATATTCCTGAATGGTTGTATAAAATCCTTTAGCCCGCATTTTTCAACAGCCCCGCAGACACCTTTTTTAAAATCTGTTCACAAATGTCCTCAGAGAAAAACGCAGGAAGGTCCCTACCAGAATCACTTTATGGTCTTCCGGCAGCATGGCATACATGCTTACCCCGGTTGGAGATTCTTTGCCGATTAACAGGGTGATGGGTGTGCTCGTGCGTTCATGAAAAACACTCACTATCATTTCAGGGTCTGTAAGACCGTACTGCTCAACACTTACAGGATTTTCTTCGATTATCTCGATAACAACCGCATCAACAAGTGCCGTAATAAGGCTTGCAATGATTTCCTGGTTTGCCTGAGCATTCGGGGGAGAGGTGACTGCCCAATTTTTATCCTTGCGGGTGACTGCAATTTTTTTATCCCCCCTGGTAATATGGACTGTCTTGATTTCTTCGCGTTCCAGCAAAAATATCTTTTGCGTTTCTTCCTGAGGTTTTTCCTGCCGGCCGGTATCCTGCTGCTCAAACAGTAAAACATAGAGCAACAAAACTCCAAAAATGACCGTCCAGAAACCAAGTCTTCTAAAATTCATCGCTTTAACCGCCTCCATAACACAACTAAAGCACCTATAAGGAGAATTATCCCTGGTTCAATAATTACGGCGGACCATAATACCAGACGAGCTTCATTTTCCGTTAAAAAAAGAATGGAAACAGGTGTCTGGTCGGCCTTGGCCCGGGTGGACAACAACTCGCTTTTTTCAGCCAGCCAGTTTACGGTATTCAAAAAGAAGTCCTTATTGGCCAGAATAGTAATGTAGTGGTTGCTGGCAAAATCTGAATCACCCATAACAACAAGGCGGCCTGTGTCCATTCGGTTCGATGTTTGCTGCGGTGATACTACCTGAGTTACAGCTGCAATGGGAACCGGCCCGGGCAGATCTGTATCACCATCAAACCGGGCTTCGTTATCATATACACTCTGGGTATTGCGTTCAGCCCAGCTATCAGGGCCGGTCTGGGCAAAGACAGCAACACTGGCGGGGTCTTCAGCAACAACTGATCGGCTTACAGGAAACACCACAACATCATTCATATAACGGGCAATGGGGTGCTGTTTATCCGGTATAACAATGGGGGTCAAATAATCAAGTGCTACCAGTTTGCTTTTAGTATCAAGCACAAAATCATGGGCCAGTTTTATTTTATAACGCTCAAGGAAACTTTCCAGCCGGGGAAGCGGGTATGGATCACAAAGCACCAGCACGCGGCCACCCCTGTTGAGATACGCCTCAATCATGTCAAGTTCTTCCTGGAAAAGATCTTTTTGCGGGCCGCTCACGACTAAAAGCAGCGTGTCATCCGGGATTGTGCCTGCTTGCATTAAAAGAATGCTTTCAACTTTGTAGTTTTCTGTTTCCAATGCCTGTCTGACCAGGTTATAGCCCTGCTTTTCATCAAAGCTTTCAATATCTTTTTCTCCGTGTCCTTTAACAAAGCGCACTATTTTTTCACCTTTTTCAGAAAGACGGATAATCGCCCTGATGATATTCTCTTCGGTGAAGTACTGCACCTTTTCCTTT
Organism: Thermodesulfobacteriota bacterium; assembly: GCA_028278025.1. Classification (GTDB taxonomy): domain Bacteria; phylum Desulfobacterota; class WTBG01; order CAIYCZ01; family CAIRTM01; genus JANQFE01. Next base: position 36,767 of record JANQFE010000042.1, read on the forward strand.
TTGCCTTTATACTCAACAATTCCTGCTCCGTAAGCTTTAATATTCAGCATTTCTGCCTTGGCAGGGTTTTTTTCAAGATCGATGAAACGGTAGTGGAATCGCTGTGATGCTTTGGAAAAAAGTTCAACGAGGTCCTGAAATTCCTTTCGCTCCCGTGGTTTATAAAAAATTGTTGCATGCACATCATCTGTGAGCGAATCGAGCACACGCTGTGTTTGGGGTGCAAGTGTATACATTTTCGCAGGTGTCATATCAAACCGGCGGTCATGTCTGTAGGCAATATAGTTCAGCAGAACCAGGATCCCTAAGAAAAGTAGTATAAGAATAACAAGCTCAATCCAGTGTAGACTTGCTTGTCTGGGAAAAAGGTTACGAACACTCATTTATTACCGCTCCATTTGCGTACTTCCAGTGAGCACAATGTGCAAAAAAGAAAAAAGGCTATAAGGCTCACATAGTATACGATATCAGAAATATCTATGACCCCCTTGGTAAAATTCGTGAAATGTTCAAACAGTGAAAGCCGGTGCAGCACTTCAACGGCCTGCTCTCCTGCGATCCCTTCATTCCAGTCAATGAACCAGAAAAATACCAGAACGCCAACCGTTGCCATGGCAGCAACAATCTGGTTTTCAGTCAGGGAAGATATAAAAATTCCGCAGGCAATAAATGCTGCCCCCAGCAGCAGCAGTCCGATATAACCGGCCAGCAGCGGCCCTATTTCAACACTAAAAACTACTTCAAGCAGCACCGGATACAACAGTGTGAGAAACAACATAATGATAAAAACAGTAAGACAGGACAGATACTTGCCTGCAACAATCTCAGCATCACGGATGGGGTTGGTATAGAGAAGCTCAATTGTGCCCAGTTTTTTTTCCTCGGCAAAAAGCCGCATGGTTAAAAGCGGAATAAGCAGAAGCATGATGAAACGCATGTCATGAAAGGTATATTGCCAGAGGCCCAGTTTCACATCCGAGCCGACCCACATAACAAACATAACCAGATTGGTGTAAAAAAAATATCCTGATATGATAAGAAAGATTGCAATAACAACGTATGCAATCAGGGAGGTAAAATAGGACTTGAGCTCCCGCTTCATTATCGCAAAGGTATTCACGTTGTATCTGCTCCCTCTTCTTCGGTTACCAGATGAATAAAAATATCTTCAAGCGTCATATCAACCGGTCGAACCTCTTGTAAAGTCCAGTTATGGTTATCAATGGTGCGGGCAATACTGTTTATGAGATGGACACCTTCTTGCGTTTCAACCTGAAAAGAATGCAATCCCTGCGAACCTGACTGTTTTTGTGTAACGGCCACTACACCGGGAAGGCTGCCCAAGGCATCCTTGATCTTTTCAGAAGGACCGCCGGCCTTGACTATAATCCGTGGTGTCTGCTGTAAACGCTTAATAAGGTTTGCCGGGGTATCCACTGCAACAAGCCGTCCTTTATGAATAATAATAACCCGGTCACAGGTCATGCTGACTTCAGGCAGGATGTGGGTACTTAAAATAACCGTTCGCTTACTGCCCAGGCCTCTAATCAAGTTTCTGATCTCTATGATCTGCTTGGGATCAAGCCCTATGGTTGGTTCATCAAGAATGAGGACTTCGGGGTCATTGAGCAGGGACTGGGCGATTCCAACCCTTTGTCTGTAACCTTTGGAAAGTTTGCCGATCAAACGATGGGCGACAGAGTCCAGTCCGCAGGCACCTATTACTTCATCAACCTTTCCTTTGCGTGATTTTGTTGTTATGCCCTTTACCTCGGCAAAAAAACGCAGATAGCTGAATACCGGCATGTCAAGATATAAGGGAACACTTTCCGGCAAATACCCGGTCTTTTGTCGAACCGCAAGTGAGTCCGTTAAAATATTATGGCCGCAGATTCGTGCCGTTCCACTTGTGGGAGGGAAAAAACAGGTGAGGATTCGCATTGTGGTTGTCTTGCCGGATCCATTGGGCCCCAGAAATCCCATAATTTCACCGGCCTTGACATTAAAAGAAATATCCTCTACGCCGCGGGCCGGACCGTAAAATTTGGTTAGATGTTCAACTTCAATTGCATTCATCAAAAAACCTGTTTTTCAAAAACCACATCCTCTAATAATAGTAACATTTGATAAAAAATATTAGAATAAAGACCATGATAATTCAAAAATATATTCTTTACCACCCCTGCCCGTTACCTGTCAATTATCCTCTTCTTCAGGATTTCCTACCATGTTAACAGATTCTTCTGCGGGTAGCTCCTGAACATTTTTCAATTTCCGTTCAATGGTACGTGATTTGCGGGCTGCTGTTTCTACCGTAGAGCTTGCTTCCTGGAGTTTTTTGTGCGTTTTGTCAAGTATATCCCCGAATTTTCCAAACTCTGTTTTCACGACCCCCAGCAAAGCCCATACTTCGCTTGAGCGTTTTTCTATGGCAAGGGTTCTAAAACCCATCTGCAGGCTATTCAGCAGTGCCGCAAGTGTGGTAGGCCCGGTCACAACGATACGGTACTCCCGCTGCAACGTTTCGCACAGACCCGGCCGTCGTAGAACTTCAGCATACAGGCTTTCAACCGGTAAAAACATTATACCAAAATCCGTAGTATGGGGCGGATCTATATATTTTTCATGAATTTTTTTTGCTTCAAGCTTTATGAACCGTTCAAGGCTTTTGGCTGATTCCTCAATGAGTTCAGGGTTGGCCTGCTCCTGGGCTTCTACCAGCCTGCGGTAATCTGCCTCGGGAAACTTCGCATCAATGGGCAGCCACACTTCATGTTCTCCCGGGCTGCGGCCCGGCAGCCTGATAGCAAACTCTACTCGTTCGCTACCGCCCTTTTTTGTTACCACATTGCTGGCATACTGGTCTTGCGTAAAAAGCTGCTCAAGTAAAAACCCCAGGCTCATTTCTCCCCAGGTTCCACGGGTTTTAACATTGGTGAGAACCTTTTTCAGGTCACCGACACCGGCGGCAAGTGATTGCATTTCCCCAAGTCCCTTGTAGACCTGTTCAAGCCGATCGCTTACCTGCTTAAAGGATTCACCCAGGCGCTTTTCCAGTGTTGCGTGAAGCTTTTCATCAACGGTCGCCCGCATCTGCTCAAGTTTCTTAGTATTCTCATCCTGGAGCACCTGGAGGCGTTTCTCAACTGTCTCGCGCATGTGTTCAAGTTTCTGCTCGTTGGTTTTGGTAAGTTCTGTAAGCTGCTTTGCAAATGTATCAAGTTGGTTTTTTTGAAGTGTTGCAATTTCGGTCATTCTGCGCAGCAGAGACTCGCTGAAAGATGAAAGAGACTGGGACGACTCTTGCCGGGCGAGCTGGGCATTATGAGTAGCCTCTGTCCGGTTTTTGGCAATTTCTTCTTTAAGTGCTGACTCGATTTTGCTCTGTGTTCTGTCCTGATTTTCAATAATCGTCTCAAGCCTGAGAAATTTCTTATGCAGATTTAAAATCAGAACAAGACAAACCACTAGTGCTGTAAAAGTTCCTAAAACTATAATACTGATAAATAAGCTGCTCGTCATCTTTGCTGCTTAAAAAAAATTAAGTGGTTTTTGTTTCCTGCGGTTAGAGATGTATTTATGTGCTGCATCAAACCTGCCGTATCACAAACCCTTACGTTATGCTGCATGATTATATTACAAAAAGGCCACCACTATTGCAAGCCAGGAAAACTCAGGTGCTAACTTAAAAAAGCAATTAAGGACTGACCGCATTTTCATTTCTTTAGAGAACCCTTGTCAAAAGCAGTCGGGTTGTGCAAGGAAATCATTGAAATTTCACTTCATTTGTTGTATTTTAGGTAAAACTGACCAAGTAATTCTAATTGTACTCATTAAAAATGAAGGGAACCCTGCATGCAGAAAAAGGTTGTCGTGGTGATGCCCGCCTATAATGCGGCCGAAACCCTTGAAAAGACCTACCGGGATATTCCACCAGGATACGTTGATGAGATTATCCTTGTTGATGATAACAGTACAGATAATACGGTTGAAATATCACGATCTCTTGGTATTCACACTATCGTGCATGGTCAGAATAAGGGGTATGGAGCAAACCAGAAGACCTGCTATACAGAAGCCCTGCGGAAAGGAGCTGATATTGTTATCATGATCCATCCAGATTACCAGTATGACAGCCGGCTTGTACCGTATATCCTGGGTTTTTTGGAACTGGGGATTTGCGACGTCATCTTGGGTTCTCGCATCAGGACACGAAAAGAAACCATTGATTGCGGTATGCCGGCCTACAAATATATTTTTAACAGAATGCTTACCATTACAGAAAACTTTGCTCTTGGTCAGAATGTTTCAGATTTTCATACTGGTTACCGGGCCTATACACGCACTGTTCTTGAAACAATTCCTTTCATGAATAACTCTGACAACTTTGTCTTCGATACTGAATTTCTGGTGCAAACCGTGTTCTTTGGATTTCGTATTGGGTGTGTCCCGGTACCGGTTCGATACTTTTCAGAGGCGTCATCCATAAATTTCACAAACAGTGCGGTTTACGGCACGCAAACGCTGGCAACCTTGGTAAAATTCTTTTTACAAAAAGCGGGGATAAAAAAGTTTTCTATATTTAAAGAAAAATAGGCGTGCTAAAAAACCACCTTAACGGGGCTGTTCAAAAATGTCCAGATACAAGACGTACGAAATCATAAGAAATGAGGCGTACGTTAGCGTACCTCGCAGTGACCAATGATGAGCGCAACGCAGCTCGCAGGTCCCGAATTGGCGGGGAAATGGACGTCTTTCAATAACCCCGTTTTCACTTCTTTTTCCGACCGTGCTTTACACCAAGCCTGAACCCCTGCTCCAGCGCCTTTATGTTTAGCTCTTCATATTTGGTACCGGCAAACTGTTCCTGGACCACATCCCTAAGAGCGTGCTTGCTGACTATCTTTGTAAATGTAGCCAGAAAACCAAGGGCAATCATATTTGCAGTAATAGAACGCTTGAATTTTTTTACAGCAAGTTCAAGAAAAGGCATTTGAAGTGTTGTTGCGTTTCCTACCAGAACATCAACAGCCTGCTCGTCGGCAAGCACAAGTCCTTCAGCCTTCACCTCAATTGCATATTTCTCATAAGCCTCATAGGTAAAAGCCACTAAGATATCCAATCTGTTACACTCCGGAAAATAGATCTCTCCATCACTGACAATAATATCAGCCCGAGTTGCGCCGCCCCGCGCTTCGGGACCATAGGACTGGCTCTGAGAGACATTCTTACCGTCACCGATCGCAAGGGCCTCCCCCAACAGCATTCCGGTGGAAATAACACCCTGACCTCCGGAACCGGATATGCGGATATTAAGGCGTTCAAGGCCTTGCTGCGGGGAATGCTGTTGGGTACCGGTGCGTTTTTGGGGTGTCACCTTACTCCTCCATTTCTGCTTGAACCTTTTTTACATACTGCCGGTATGTTTCTGTATATTCCGACTGCCGGGTATCACGAAAAACACCGGTAATTATTTTGCCTTTCAGGTCATCTTTCGACATATCTTTTGCTGTGGCCAGTGGGACCGCATGTTCCTTCTGCCAGAGCAGTAGTTCCCGGGGATTGGCGGTATTGTTTAACCTGCCATACTGGGTCGGACACTGACTAATGATTTCAACCATGGAAAACCCAATATGCTTTATAGCCTTCTTGATATAGTTTGTGGTTTGCATAATAGCATAAACCGTACTGCGTGCCACAAAACTGGCACCGGCAGCCAGGGCAAGCTCAACCGAATCAAAAGCTGGATCTATATTACCATAAGGCATTGTATGGGTTCTGGCTCCAAGAGGTGTTGTGGGGGCAACCTGTCCCCCGGTCATTCCATAGATGCCGTTGTTAATAAGGATTAGGGTGATATCAATATTTCTTCGGGCTGCATGTATAAAATGATTACCGCCGATTGCCAGGGCATCACCATCACCGGAAACGACAAGCACATTCATATTAGGACGGTGCAGTTTAATACCGGTAGCAAAAGTAAGGGCGCGACCATGGGTGGTATGCAGCGTATTGAAATCAAGATAAACCGGCATCCTGCTTGAACAGCCAATGCCGGCAACAAAGGCAATATCATCTTTGGGAATGGCAAGATCTTTTATACCCCTAATTATCGCACCCATAATACTGCCTATACCGCAACCCGCGCACCATACCGTGGGGAAGCGCTTCCTCCACCGCAGATATTCATAGATATCGGTAAGTTCATGCATAAATTTTTTCCTTTACAAGCTGTACAATTTCATAAGGATCAAGCGAGTATCCATCATAGCGGCGTATTCCATGAACTTTTATGTTTTGGGGTAAAGCTTCCCGTACGGGATGAATCAGCTGCCCCATATTATTTTCGGCCACAAAAACCCTCTTTGTTTTAGCCTTTTCTGCAATCTGAGGCAGGGGTCGGTAAGGGAAAGGCCATATTGTTTTCAGATCAATGAGACCTACCCGAATTCTGCGGTTGCGCAGTGTCTCTACCGCACCGCGGGCTGCCCGGGCTGCACTGCCGTAGGCAACAATCAGATACTTCGCATCCTCGGTATAGTGCTCTTTCCAGTTCCAGATGTCCTGACAATGCATCATTATCTTGTTTTTGAGAATCTCCATTCGATGATTAACCTCGGATGGAATTGCCGTGGGAAACCCCGACTTGTCATGGATCAGCCCGGTCATACTGTACCGAAATCCTTCACCAACCGGGGCCGGATGCGCTACCATATCCAGTGGTTCCTTATAGGGGAAATACCATTCCGGAGGTATTTTGGGAAACGTGCGCTGCACCGGGGTGAGTCTTTTTATCTCTTTTAATACCAGTTTCTCCCGCATGTGCCCGATAAGTTCATCAAGCAGTACCACAACCGGCGTGCTGAAGCGCTCGGCAAGTTGAAATGCACGAATGGTTACATTATAGGTTTCCTGCACCGTGGCAGCAGCTACCACAATTGCGGTATAGTCGCCATGGGTTCCCCAGCGGGCCTGCATGGTATCGCCCTGGGACAGTTTCGTAGGCAGACCGGTAGAAGGTCCTGCGCGCTGGACATTCACTATAACAAGCGGCAGCTGCACCATATAGGCATAACCAATATTTTCCTGCATCAAAGAGAAACCCGGCCCCGAGGTAGCAGACATGGCAACCGCACCGGCAGCAGAAGCTCCGATAACAGCACCAATGGAAGCAATCTCATCTTCCATCTGAATAAAGATTCCATTAAACCGGGGCATCTCCCGCGCCATACCTTCGGTAATTTCTGTTGACGGTGTGATGGGATATCCGGCAAAAAAATTACAGCCTGCATGAATCGCCCCGTAGACACAAGCCTCATTTCCCTGTGCAAACAGTACGGGATACCCTTCGGGTGTTGTTCTATGGAGCGGCATGAGTATCATCCTTTCCGACGGGATTCTTGACGATAGCAAAATCAGGACACACTCTCCAGCACAGAGAACAAAGCTCACATTTTTCAGGGAAAGCTAGCAAGATTATTCCATTTTTTTCTTGTTTAAGTGCTCCAGTCGGACAAACAACCGTACAAAGGCCACACTTTTTACACCACCCGGGAAAAAAAATCAGCTTGCCAACAAGATGTGATGCTGCTTGCGGGGCTGTGGGCCTTGATACAAGGCCGGATTTAATGATTCTGTCGGCTGGGGGTTTTGCCGGCTTTACCATTCTTTCTCCGTTTCGGGAACTCAAACCAGTTCATGTATACCTTGACTACAGAAACAAAAAGGGCTGTTTCACAAAAAACATATAGTGTATATCGGTCGGATCGGCATTAACTTTACCGGGAACCACAGCCGGTTAACGAGAACACCTGTGTTCTAAACAGTACCCTGTTTTATTCGTGCCAGTTCTTTTTTAATTCAAGGAAGGCTTCAAAGGAAGTTTGAAGAATGAAAGGGTTTGTTTTTTTTTCGTTGCCGATGGTAGACGTGGAAGCAACCCCATAATCATGTCCTGGATAGATCTCAACATCATCCGGCAGGGACATAAGCTTTCTGTGCAGAGATTCATACTCCTGCCGGGCATCCTTTCCAAAGCCGGTCCCGCCAACTTTACCAACAAACAGGGTATCACCGGTTATCAGTTTATTCTCAACCAGTATACAGATAGAGTCCGGTGTGTGACCTGGTGTATGTATCGCTTTCAGCGTAAGGCTGCCCAGGGTGAGTTCATCACCATCCTGCACCCCCAGGGCTGGTTCGGGCAGGACGTATCCAACCACGCGGGCACCCGTTTTACGGACAAGATAGTCATTGCCCTGAGAATGATCATAATGGGTATGGGTATTAATAACATAGGTGACGTGCAAACCGTATTTGCCGGCCTGCTGCAGACACTTCTCAGGATCAAGCCCCGGATCAATAATTGCGGCCAGCTGCGACTTTTCATCTCCAACAAGGTAGGCAAAGTTTCTATCACCGCCGATGTGTATTTGTTCAAAAATCATTATATCTCCCGCCCTTTGGTTTTTTTTCGGTTTATGCCCTCCAGGGCATCTTTTTTATAGATTTATTACCATTCACTTTTTATTTTGCCTGTTTTACATCTGTCAGGATTTTGTTTTATGGCCTCAATTGACATAATGCCCAAATGTAAATGATTTTCAGTATAGTTTTGAAAAATTTCCCGGGCACTTTGCTTGCTCTTTATTCCCCCTGTCTGTAAGGGTAAATCGGAAATGAGCATTATGGCCCCAATGGGAAGGTTGCGGGCATAGGCCACGGCAAACAATGTTGCTATTTCCATATCAATTGCCAGAATGCGATGTTTCAGCAAATAGCTAATGAATTCATCATCAAATTCCCACATGCGGTAATCCGTTGTAAGCATAATGCCTGTTTTGGGGTCTCTGCCCGTCTCCCGGCGGATTACTTCTTCCATAAGACGATTAATCCAGAAGCTGGGCTGGGCCGGCACATCCTGCGGCAGATAATGCCTGCTTGTGCCCTCATCACGCACACTGGCAGTGGGGATAAGCAGCCCCCCTATTTCAAGCTGCTCATCTATACCGCCGCACATACCGAGCATAATAACACTTTCAACCTGCGGCACACATGAAAGACAATGGGCGATGATGCCCGCAGATGGGGATCCGACACCGAAGTTAATAATTGAAATATTACGTGTGCTGTCATGGACCACTGTCCAGTACCCTGATTTTATGGGAGCCCCGGTTATTTCAGAAAATTTTTCGATATAGCGCGGAAAATTAACCAGAAGCACGTATGCACTGAATTCACCGATGCTGCACCCGGTATAACGTTCCAGGGTTTCACGGGCATATTGTTCCGGCTCTGTTTTTTCAATCATGCAGTTCTCCTTTACGTATAAGTCATTTACACCATATATATCCGGCGTTCAGCAGATAATCAACCCTAAAGTTATAACCGGATATACCCGAGAAGAATTAAAAACCACTGAACTAAAAAACTACTATGAAACAAGGCTGTAGTGTTTATGGAGACCCTGGATTTAACCGAAGATCAGCTGAAAATTGATGCCCTTGGTGAAGCAAAAAGCACCTCCCCTCTTGAGCTTTCCACTGTTTACGGAGACAACATTGTTAACTTCGTGGATGACACCGAAACGGTGCTGCTTTACCATGATAAAAAAGAAATCCTTGAGAGCATTAATGCAAAAAAACCTGTGCTGGCTTTTGAGAAAGCCGGTCCTCGTGAAAAAATCTTTTTTGATCCTGACAAAACATGCGCCGGGATAGTTACCTGCGGAGGTCTTTGCCCGGGAATCAATAATGTTATCCGAACACTGGTTTTGCAGCTTTTTCATCGCTACCGGGTGACAACAGTATACGGTTTTCAATATGGATATCAGGGTTTTATTGCGCAGTATGGGCACAAACCACTTCAGCTCACACCCCAACAGGTAAAGGATATACATGAAAAAGGGGGCAGTATACTGGCCTCATCGCGCGGGCCCCAGAATACCAAAGAGATTGTAGACTGCCTTGAGCGCATGAATATTTCAATTCTTTTTACTATCGGCGGTGACGGCACCCTGCAGGGGGCCCAGAGTATTTATGAAGAAATTACCAGAAGAGGGTTAATGATTGCAGTTGTTGGGATTCCCAAAACGATTGATAATGATATCTGCTACGTGGAAAAAACATTTGGGCTTGAGAGCGCCTTCTCCATTGCAACCGAGGCAATCAGAAGTGCACATGTAGAAGCAATAGGTGCACCCAATGGCATCGGTCTTGTTAAATTAATGGGTAGAATGTCCGGTTTTATAGCTGCCAATGCCGCTCTGGCCCTTAATGAAGTTAATTTTGTTTTAATACCTGAAGTACCTTTTGATCTTGAAGGGGTACAAGGCCTTTTTACGGTTTTGAAGGAACGACTCGAAAGGCGCGGGCATGCTGTTATAATCGTGGCTGAAGGGGCCGGGCAGCAATACGTGATGGATGGGGCCGGACGCAAGGATGATTCAGGCAATCCCCTGCTCGGGGATATAGGTATTTTTTTGAAAACTGAAATAAAAAAATATTTTAAAAATAAGACTGATCTGTATGTTAACCTGAAGTATATTGATCCAAGCTATCTGGTCCGTTCAGTACCGGCAAATGCACATGATGCCATTTTCTGTATGCAGCTTGCCCAAAATGCGGTGCATGCAGCCATGGCAGGTAAAACAGGTCTGATGGTCGGAAGATGGAATGGCCAGTTTACACATGCACCCATCCGTCTTGCTGCCTCGGGAAGAAAGATTCTCTCACCTGAAGACCCGCTCTGGCTTTCTGTGCTTGAGGCAACCGGACAGCCGATCAGGATGGTCAATGAGTAAAGCAGCTCCGGTATAGTACCGGCTTATTACAAAAATTTATTTGACAATCACAGTACCCTTAAATTCTTTAATTTTTTCGCGGTCGGGCACACCGGTTCCGGCAAAGACCTTGCGGGCCACATAGGTAAATTCACCCTTTTCCACAAAACAAAGGCTTGCAACCGAACCGTGCGGTATCCGCTCTGACAGGAACGAGCCGTTTTCATCAATAACAAAATGCACCGGACTTTTGCATGCCAGCGTTACCTGTTTGCCTTCAAACTGCAATTCCAGAGGAGCCCGGGAGTTATTCATCCAGATCATGGTTGTTCCTGGGGTAACCGTAACCTCAGCCGGTGTAATCCCCCCTATATAATGAAGATGGATGACTTGATAGGTTTTTTTGTCTGCTTCTGCAGCTACCTCTTTTTGTTGATCTCCGGCACTTCTGCAGTGAGAAAGCACAAAAGGAATAAAAAAAAGTAACGCTATAGGAATACCCTTTTTTAAAGATTTCATATGTCCTCCTTCATAGTTACATCTGTTGTATACCCTTATCCTCGATAACGTATATAATTTCGACAGATTAGTCAAGCTGCGGTCTGTTTTAGAGCCTTGACAATACTACAATTTTAGGGCATATCTGGCGAGTTTCACTACATCGTTTACACTTTATGTCTGGCCACATCGTTTACACATTGTATAATTCTCGGATAATGAAAGGAGATTATACAATGGCTAA
>JANQFE010000109.1 GCA_028278025.1 Thermodesulfobacteriota bacterium
GGCTCTTTTGGGGTCAAAAAAGCCAAAACCGTTTTGGTCTGACCGCCAAATCGGTTTCGTTTGCTGCTTAAAAACCACTTTTTCAGTAACGACTAAATATAAAAAAAGTGCTGAGAAAGAATTAACCGCAGACTAATACAGAACTTTTACTGACAGGATAAACAGCATCCCGTAAATCTTGTTAATCCGGTCTAACAATGAAAACATTTTAGGCACTGCAGTTACGGCCGCTTATCTTTGTAGTAGCTGGGGTGATAGCGTGAAAAATCTAGCCGGTGAAAGGCTTCCGCCAGCTCGAACTCTTCGCCTTCGGCCAGTTTTTCACAAAACTGTCGCAGGAACGACTTCATCTCATCGGGATTAAAATCACGCAGCTGGCTTTTATGGCAGCACAGGGCATCATACTTAATGTCAAAGGTTTCGGTGATATCAGAGCGGTAATTACTATCTTCGGCAGCCCAGAACAATACTGCATTGACCGTATGCGGTTCCAACCCCTCATCAATTAAATCAGGGTATGCCCAGTAATCCCTGGCAAAGGGGAAAACTGCATCAAGGACAACCTGACCTGTAATGCGGTGATCACGGTGCCACACGTAGCGCCGGTACGGGTCAGCGGTTACAACAGTTTCAGGTTTAAATTTCCGAATGAGCCTGACTATATCTTTGCGGAACTCAGGGGTATCTTCCAGACCCTGATCAGGATAACGCATAAATACCACTTCGCGCACTCCCAGAAGCTCAGCCGCGGCCTGCTGTTCCTGCTCGCGAATTCGGGCCAGCTGCTCAGGCTGCATAGTGCGGTCACTAGTACCCTTTTCGCCGCTGGTGCAGGCAACATAAACAGCCTGCTTGCCTTCGCCTGTTAAGCGCGCCACAGTACCGGCCACACCAAACTCAGCATCATCGGGATGAGGAGTTATTACCATTATATCTGCTTTGATTGACATAGTGATGCTCCGGTTTTCAACTCTTGTTCACGAGTGAGGTTTTTTCGTAAGGTTAGTTTTGGCAAGCTAAAAAGCGGGCAGGCGCCGTGAAACCGGCTCGGCTTTTTTGCTCTTCCCTTAAAGAAATATATTCTTCCATTATAGCTGAAGCCACATGCGACCAATCATACGCAAGGATTGAACTACGCACAGCCACAGCAGAATGCGTTTCTTGGTACTCTTTGGCAATGAAGGTTTCAATACCCGCGGCCAGCGAGTATGGTGACGGGTTCTGGACAATATGGCCGGTTATACCTTCATGCAGAATACTTTCCATTGCACCTACCGGGGTAGCAACCACAGGAGTGCCGCAAGCAAGCGCCTCAAGCGCCACCAGTCCAAAACTTTCATAGTAGGATGGAATTGTCAGCACATCTGCAGCACTGTAATACAGCGGCAGACTGTTTTGTGTAACTCTACCGGCAAAATCCACAACATCCTGAATGCCCAGTTTTTTAACCTGTGCCCGCAGCTTTTGTGATGCAGTCACCTGCTGATCGTCACCGCCCACGATAACCAGCCTGAGGATGTACTGCTGCAGGACGGCCGTAGCCCGCAGCAACCGGTCGATTCCCTTTAAAGGATCAAAACGTCCGACATACAATAGCAACGTCTCATCCCGGCCGTAGCCCAGCTGTCGGCGGGCTGCGGGTTTGTTACCCGGCTGAAAACGATCCAAATTTACACCGCAGGGGATAACACCGATTTTTTCAGGTGATGCATCGTAGTACTGCACAATGTTTCCTTTTTCGCGTACAGCAGCAACAATGATGCGGTGGCACTCTTTGACCACTTTTTTTTCAACAGCAATACGCAGCTCCGGCTCCAGCTCCCCTGGCCCTGCAATGTTCTTTAGTGCCCCGAGCGTGTGGAACATCACAATATGGGGGACCCCCCAGTATTTGCAGGCTAAATTTCCCAGGCAGGCAGACAGCCAGTAATGGCTGTGAATAATATCATAGTGAATGTTTGCACGTGTTCGAAATGCTTCCAGCTCCCGGAGAAAGACAGGCAGATAGGGATACAGTGCCAGTTTGGGCACCTGGGCATCTTTACCGATATGCAGGTAAATAAGCCGTACATTTTTATATAACTCAACAACCTGCGGTTTTTGAACGTTAAAACTGCGCGTATAAATATCAACATGCTGTCCACGCTGTCCGAGCTCGCGGGCAAGCTCACGCACATACACGCTCATGCCTCCGGTGTCTTTGGTTCCCAAATCACCAGTGGGGCTGGAATGGATGCTTAGCATTGCAATCCGTAACGGCTTTACCTTCAAATGGCCTCCTTTACGCTCATAGACGCACCAGACTTCCAAGGGCACAGCTTTCCTCTCAGCACAGGTCAGCATAGTATCGCAGCAGCTGAACCGGCTGAGCGCCTAATCGCTGTTTATACACCTCAGAGCCTTTCAGAAAATCATATTTTTTACAGCCTCGTTCAATAGCATGCCTGAGACTGAATATCTTACTCAACAACCCTACATTCAGCGAGCTGAAACGATCATCATACCCGCTATTGTAGAGAAAAATGGTTGCATTATACTCAAAAAACATAACTGCTGCAACAGGCTTAGTATCCAGCTCTAAAAAACCAAGTCTTACAATACCTCTGTGGGCTAATTCCTGTACCAGTGATTGAAAATAGATGGCCATCTTCTCTGTCATAAACGCAACTTTATCAGAGCGGTTTAATCGAAAAAGTTCTAGAAAAACAGCACATTCATCGCGGACTGCTGCAGATTCCGACACAACACGATAGGTAATGTCGCCCGCTTCATGGAGCCTGCGCATTTTTCGTCTGACCTCATGACGCTGTTTGCCGCTAAGCCCCTGTAAATACTCTTCCCAGGTTGCCGGCAGATTTAACTCAAAGGTTACATCTTCAGGCTCTGATCGCAGCATGCAGTGACGGTTGTGGGCAAGCGTAGTAAAATTCGAAAATACCGCTGAGTCGGCCCGCACCGGACCCAGGTTAAGCCTGCTGATACCCTGTTGCCGCAAGTATTCAATGAGTAACGCAAAAAAATCCTGTTTGTACCCGGGTGCTGCTATGAAATCCTGATAATCACACACATCGGCACTGCCGACAAACTGGGCAGTACCATTCTGTATCAGAAGCGGCGCAATGCCGATTAGCACATCGGCATGCCAACCGGCATAAAAATAAGGAGTCATCCCCTTACCAAAATGGTTCAGCCAAACCGTTACCCATGCAGGCAGGACAAAAATACAGTTCCAATCAAGGCCGCTTTGAGAGTCGATCCAGTATGTGCTGAAACTCTCCAGTGTCTCTATAGTAATAGAGTATTCCTCTTTCAAACGGGTTAACATCTTTTATCCTCTGCCGTCTGCAGGCATGTGCTCTTCAGGTTAACCATGCTCTGCTTGCAGGTGCCACCTGGTTCCGTCGGCGGTATCTTCAATTACAATATGGGCCTGCGCCAGGCAGTCACGAATTGCATCAGCCTCAGCCCACTGCTTGTTGCTCCGGAAGTGTGCCCTGAGGCCCAGGAGCTGTTTTACAACAGGCCCCAGACACTCGTCCGGGCTGCGGGGTGCTGCTGCCAGCTGGACACCAAAAAGCACAATCATGTCGCGCAGGATTTCCCGGGCCTGAGAGATAAACTCCGGGTTCTCCAGCTCCTGTTGCGTTTTCCAGATTATACCGTCAAGCTCTAAAAGGGCTCTGGTCATATCCTCCGGTGAATGCCGGGCAACCCCGTTCTGAAAAGTCTCTTCCAGCCCATGAATTGTGTTCCAGAAAGAATTATCTGTCGTCTGATTGTCCTTACAGGGAAGTTCAGATGCAGCAGTTGTGGGCTGCCACTGCGGGCTGCCATCACCGCCGCGCAAAACATCCAGGGGAAAACGATCCCCCTTTGCAAACAGTATTTCACTGCCCTGTCTGCGCAAAGTCACCCGCCCGATGCCTCTGACGTCGGCCTCTTCTTTTTCCAGATCAATAATGCAGGCTGTATGTTCGTCTAAGCCGAACACAAAAACATCTTCAGGCAGGTGTGCTTCAAGTTCTCTGAAACGCGGCTCACCCATATAACAGAACCGGGTATCGTGATTGCCGCCTTCGGCATTGTTCCAGTGAGGCACAACAACCAGATTAAACCCAAAATGGCCCAGCACATCCATACCCTCTTCCCAATACAGATTCATGCCTACCTTATAAATCTCATAAACCGGCAGAGTAAACCGTCCCACGGTGAGGGCCGCGGCACTGGCTGCTACCAGGCAGCCGCCTGCTTCAATTCTTTTGTTGAATATATCCGGAATGGGCGACTGCTGCCATTGGCGTACAGCATAAGTCGGGCTGCCGGGTCCGATCAGCATATAGTCGGCTGTGCGCAGACGGTGCAGGGCCTGTTCAGCATCGTATGTCGATACCGATTCAGCAGATTTATAAGAAGCAACCGCTAAGGGGTAATTGATGTGTGCAGTAAAATATTCAGTCGCTTTTTGGGATAACAAATCAACATTAAGCTGAAAGCCGGCCGGCGTGTCCAGAAATACTGCCTGGGGAGCATCACCCAGGCCTGCCAGCAGCTCTTTGTGTACTTCCACCATGGTCGCTGTCAGCTCACCTGAACCCATCAGAACAATCGTGCCTTTCCCTAAAGACATAGTTAATTCTTTCTTTTTCAGTGGTCTAATCTACCGTAACCGGCTACATATGAGTGAGTATCATTGCCTATAGAAAAGTTATGAGTTCCGAGCAATGAGTGCTGAGAAAAATTTATTAATTTTAACTAACCGCAGAATCACGCAGACGGTCGCGGACTTTTTGCTCCCGCGACGCTGCGGGAGCAAAAATATCAATGGCCTTTCAGGCCAGGGGTATCATAGATATAACATTTTGACTCTATACATCAATCCTGTTTTTACATCACGAAGTGATTGCACCTTCCCAGAGGACAAGTCGTTCACTGAGAAAGTCGGCGTTTTCCTGCCTGTCCCGAGTTTGTCGCGGGGCGCCAGTCTGCGGTTAATAATAAAATCGTGTCTCTTTGGATCACACGGTTAAGGTCTCAAATCGCCTTTGGAGGACCGTGGCATTAAAAAAACAAGCTAAATACAAAAAGGCCTTCACACAGCGCATGCCACACCCGTACAATGCAGGCTTTTGGAAATTTTTTAGAACGATTATGTAATGCTGGGAATAGTAAAATGAAACATGGACCTAGTGTCGTGTCAACTTTCGAATGTCGGATAAAGTCTGATTAGCTTTACCCGAGCATCCTCGGCAGTGAATTGCCAATTAACCTTTGCGTTTTTATTG
>JANQFE010000140.1 GCA_028278025.1 Thermodesulfobacteriota bacterium
AAGGCAGTATGCCCATATGGAAACTTTATACTTTTCACTATAGCTTTTCAGAAGAGTTAAATAGACACCCCGGTCTTCATCATCAAAGAAGACCTCCGCTTGGTTATTGCCCCGCTGGGTAATATGGTGAGGATATTTTGCTGCTACGACTCGGGCTATTCTCGGCATGCCTTATACTATTACGCTATCTGGTGCTGTATGTCAACATTATTATGGGAAGTGTCCCTATATTTCCCTTGGGCTGGGCTATGTTGAAGGCGTGACCCATGACTACGTAAGGCATGGGACCACGACCTTATTTGCAGCTCTTGATATTGCCTCCGGCAACGTGCTCACGCAATGCAAATCCAGGCACCGGCATCAAGAATTTCTTGCATTCCTGCGCCACATTGATGCCAACGTGCCGGAAGGACTGGATGTCCATTTGGTTGTAGACAACTATGCAACCCATAAACATGCAAAGGTCAAGAAATGGCTATCGGCAAGACCCCATTATCATGTTCACTATACGCCGACGTACTCCTCCTGGCTTAATCAAGTTGAAATATGGTTTAATATCATTACCCAAAAAGCAATACGCCGTGGAACTTTTCGCAGTGTTAAAGATCTAGTAAACAAAATCCAACTTTTCGTTGATCAATACAATAAAGACTCAAAACCATTTATGTGGACTGCCACAGCTGATTCAATCCTGGCCAAGCTCAAAAGACTTTGTCAAGGTATTGCTGGGACAGGACACTATGATGGTGATGTTGTAGCAGGCGGCTTGAGAACCCGGCTACTCTTTACTGGATAATAATATAAAATAAATACATTTTATTTGCTTGAAAAAAAAAATTTTATTGTGATAGCATGATAAAAAATTATGCGGAAGAGAACAAAATCGTCCAAGAGTAACAACTTTACAAGTAAAGAAATTGCATGAATCGGACTATCCCCGCCCAGAGGACGGGGCTTTACGCCCGATTCATGGCTTCGCCACCGCGATTTCTTTTAAAAACTCTTCAGGCGGAGCCATTCAACTCTGACCACGTCCAAAGGACGTGGGTTTTTAAGACGCACTAAATGCATATCAGTGGTTGTGTGCCATAAGGAGTTTTTACTTCAGACTTCAATAAAAAAGATCTTAAGTCTTTACATCTCGCAAGCATAACATAACCCCCAGAGGAAAATCCGACTTGTTATACATAGGATGATATGGAAAAAACTATCAAAGGCAAACAGATAGAAGATGAAAGTTTAACTATAACAGGCATGCTTAAGAAGGGATGCTTGTTCGGTGTGATAACCGGACTTGTAGCAACATTCTCTGACAGTCTTTTCATGCTTGATCCCAGGGTTTTTATTCCTCATTCATATCCTTTCATGTTGATTTCTTTTAATATTGTGTTCTGGATGATAATTGGATTTTTATCCGGTATGACATTATGGCTTTTCAGTAAAAAAATCCTGCTTTTCAAGAATCCAGGGAAATACCTCAGCGCCCTTGTTTTTATTATTCCTTTTGCAATAATTTATGGAGTTATGGGGAAAACTGTCATAATGTGGAGTAAAAATATGGTCCTGGTGCAGCTCTTGCCTGGCTTTGATCATAACCTCTCTTTTCTCTGGGTAGCCCTCATTGTGCTTGTGATGTTGCTCAGGTTAAAGGCAAATAAGACGGTACAACAATTTGTCCCAACCGCCTTTATCCCTGAACTGCTTGCCATTATGCTACTTTTCCAGTTGTGCTCAAATCTACAGCCATTGTTGAGACATCATGGACTTGCCAACCCTGTTGTATCTCTGAACATCATATATGCTTTAATTGTTTTGATAGCCTTTGGCCTATATCTGATCTTATCTCTAACAATAAAAACTCTCTATGTAAAGCGCTTTGCCGTGACCGCTATGCTGTTTTTTATTGTTTGTTGCTCCTTGGGCGGAACTTTTCTGGCACATACTTATATTGGCAACAGGATAATCATTAACCCAGATGGTTATTCTGATACTGCCATAAAGCAGGCTCAGGGGATAACACAACCCCCCAATGTTATCCTCATTGTGCTTGATACTGTTCGTGCTGACAGGCTATCAATCTATGGTAACCGCGTAGCTGTAAATAATTTGGAAAAAATTGCCCGTGAAGCGCTTGTTTTTGAAAACTGCATCGCTTCTTCTTCATGGACCCTACCGTCGCATGCTTCACTATTTACCGGAATGTATCCAGTGGAACATGGAGCTCATATTATATTAAAACATGAAAGTACATTACGAGGCTTCCCAATACCGCGCAGGCTCTCTTTATCTTTTGAAACTTTGGCAGAACTGTTTTCAAAAAGCGGATACCAAACTGTTGCAGTATCATCCAATACCCCCCTGTTTATTCCAGAGATAAATCTTCACCAGGGATTTCATTCAGTAGATCGACGTGAAGGTATTGGCGCATTTTATTTCAGTTATCCCTTCCATCCAATCTTTCATGTCTTTTGTGTTTTAACTAATATAATGCCGAAACATTCCATACTTTTCAGAACAGCGGAAGATATGAACCAGAATACTTTTCCGGTATTGGAGCGCATAAGCACTGCACCATTTTTTTTGTTTCTTAACTATATGGATGCCCATGCTCCCTACCGGCCACCTCGGCCATTTGATGGTTATTTTCTGAAAACAGCTTTCCCGCAATTGCATAAAATAAGAATATTCTTTTTAAATTCCTTCAAAAAACTGTCAAAACAATCAAAGGATTCTTTTTTACTGTCACAATATGATGGCGAGTTGGCCTATTTGGACCATCATTTGGGCAACCTGTTTTCAAGGTTAAAAGAGCTGGATATTTTTGATTCTTCTCTGATTGTTATTACCTCGGACCACGGAGAACTTTTCGGTCACAAGGGACTGTATGAACACAAGGGACCTTTGTATGACGGGGTGGTTCGGGTACCCTTATTGATTAAATTTCCTTTCAGCCGCATAACCGGAAGAAACCGCACAATGATGACCTTGTCTGACCTGTTACCGACAATTCTGAAGGTTTGTGATATCCCTATTCCGGCCGATATATCAGCCCAACAGGTGGAAAAGAGAGTCGGACCGGTTGTTACAGAATTTTACGACAATGCAACAGGTGAACATCGTGCTTTGTATTATGAGAAATATAAACTTATGCAATATGGAAGTGGAAAGAGCTCTGAGCTCTATGATCTGGAAAGAGACCCGGGGGAGAAAATAAATCTAGCTGAAAAGTTTCCTGATGTTACTGCCGCATTGCAGGAAAAGTTAACAGAATGGAAAAACAAACACAAACCACAGTGGGTTTCTAAAGACACACACACTACAGAGAGTTCTGATGAGCTAAGGCATCAATTGAAAGCTTTGGGATATATTCAGTAAGTGAAACAGTCCTCTCTGCAAAAGAAGTCGGCCGGGGAAATTACCTAAAGATATCTGGCTTGTTCCTGTGACACACAGCACCTACAAAAATTGAGATGTTCTACTACCTTCAATAATAGGATGTCTAATTATCACTACCTCAAAACAACCTAAGTGTCTCAGTGGTTATGCAGGCGGGTTCATACTGAGCAGCTCATAGATCTTCGCAACCGCTTTGTCTGTGGCGTGCCCCGGGTTAAAGAAAAACCTGCGGGCAAATTCACGGCGCTGCTCCTGCTTTTCCCCGGGATGGGTAAGACAATGCTCAACGGTAGTACTGAGTTTGTCAATATCCTTAAGCAGCACACCGGCGCTTTGCCCCCACTCTTCCAGATCGGAAGACTGCACACCCCTTTTCTGCTCGATTTTTACATGGTGAGAAACAAGACGGGGAACATGTATCAGGACCATCGGCCGGTCCAGCAGACAAAACTCGTTGACAACTGAACTAATATCGCTTATCAGCAGATCGCTGATAAAAAGATACGGTGTAATATCATAATCTGTGATCACACGAAGACGCGGGCGGTCCCTGTATTCATCCAGAATACGTTCCCAATCCTGTTTCATCCTCGGCTTCCACTGCCGGTACGCCCGGTCGTGCAGTTTAACAAGAAAGTTTACCGGCATTTCAGAAACGCTGGTAATGATCTGCTTGCCATACATTTGCAAAGATGAGCTGGTAACGCTGGTGCGGGTCGGGGCATAAATAACCGTGGGAAGGGATGGGTCAAGGTTAAGCCTGCTTAAAATAGCCTCCCGGTTAAGCGAGCCGTCAAAAAAGGCATCCAGCTTTGGCATGCCGATAGTCTCAAACCGACTGTCATTCTCCCCAAGCTGCCAGGTCTCAATAAACTTCTGCTTCATGTAGGGACCGATGAGAAAAAGTTTGTCATAATCAAGCGCTTTTTCATGTATAGCCCGGTTCTTCAGTGAACACCCGTGAAAAATCTGAACCTTTACCTCAGAGTTTCTGCGCTCATAAAAAAAACTGGGGCATATACACATATCCCAGTGCTTAAGCATGGACAGGTATTTGTTAATAATAAGCTCATGTTCAAGCCCTAGCGAACGGAAAAGCTTTTTGGGTTCATGATTAGCTGTAAACCAGATTGCAAGCCTCCCGTCCTGTTTGAGCCTGCGGTGGATAGGTCTGAACATGGCATAGTTCATGGGAGTGGTAGCACAGAAGAGAATCTTTTTCATATTAACAGTACTGGTGTTACGTTTGTTCAATATTGGTGCAAATACATGTTACACAATATCAAATGTTAAAATCAAAATGTCAAAGCAATATCAAAAAGAAAATTTCAAAAAAAACTTAAAATTTTATTTAGTTATGAGGAGTGTGAAAAAAACCTAATCATTTATTGTCTTTTTTGGACAGCAGGATCGAGGAGAATATACATGTTAATTGATGGGCTTCATCAGCTAACACGTTACAACTCCCCCGCTTATCCTCATTTGCTTTTGCTATCATTCTAAGCCAGTGCTTTGTCTCTTTTGACTCTTTTTTACAGAGAGCAATTTTATGTCTGAAATCTTTTTTTGATTCTGCCCCATCTGCCTCCATATAATTTGCACCAACACTCGTGCCAGATCGAACAATCTGTGAAATCAATACATTATTAACCTGATTTTTTGATAATGTTTTTACAAAATCAATAATAGTCTCACCAAACTTGGCTGTCCTATCCTCAAGGTCAAATGTCTTCTTATGATTAGAATTGACTAATTCATTTGACATTGGTCATCCCCCCTTTTTTTATTTTTTTGTCATTGAGTCTTTGACATTGGTCATTCCCAACTTTATCATTTCCTTGTCATTTGAGCTTTGAAATTTGTCATTTTCTATTTACGTTTCTACAAATCGCCGGATAAATCTCCTCGCGGGCTTTCTGCAGGTCTTCCGGAAAATCTATCTCTATCCACGGAAGTCCACCGGTACTGACTGCATACAGATTAAAGAAAGAACATATTTTTTTGAATGCAAACGGGGCCCAGACATTTACAACGCCAGCCTGTACAAGCTCATCAACCTTATTAAAAAGCACCGTACGACCTTCAGCAGAAAACTTCAGCAGGCCTACATTTTCACCGTCGGCCTGCTCCGGGTTCATTTCCTTGCTGATATCATAAATCCTGTCATCCCTGACTTGTACCTTCATCTCTTCATCACCCATGCCGTCTTGGAAACACACCGTAAGGGCATCAGGATAATCCGATTCCAGAAGGTTCGTTAGCATTGCTGGGTGAAACACAACATCAGAATTAAGCACAACCACTTCACCCTGTATCTCTTTCAATGCCAGCCATAAAGAATATATACTGTTGGTCTTATCAAATACAGGGTTAAGAATAAAGTTAGCAGAACTGCCGCAGTGCTTTCTGATCAGAGACTCACAGAATCCGGTCACAAGTGTTATATCACTGATGTTGTTTTGCCTGAGATTATCTATCTGGTGGTCAAGGATTGTTGTACTGCCCAGGGGAAGCAGGCATTTGGGTATACTCTCTGTCAATGTTCCCAGCCGTTTGCTTCTTCCGGCCGCCAGGATAATCGCTTTTGCGTTACAGCTCAATGCGCTGCAGCTCCTTTCTGTTCAAGCAACCTGTAATATAACTCTTCAAACCGTTGCGTGCGCTGTCTGTTGTCAACTCTGTCTTTTGCAAACACATAGGCATTTCTGCCCATGTCTGCAGCCTCCTGCCTGTGGTGCAGTAAATATAACATCGCTTCTGCCAGCGCTGCAGCATCACCGGTTGGTACCAGCAGGCCGGTTTCCCTGTTGCTGACAAACTCCAGGTTCCCGGCAACCTCGGTTGAGATAACCGGCTTAGCCATGGTCATGGCCTCTACCAGGCTGCCCGTGAGGCCTTCACCCTTTGCTGAAGTGATAATTGCAAAATCAAGCGCTGCAATAATATCCGGCACATCGGTTCTGAACCCGGCAAAAATAAAACTGTCACCGAAACCCTTCGCAATCATTTCCCTTTGATATAGGGTATAATCACCACCGCCTGCAAGGAGAAACTTCACATTCGGTTCCGTCCGGAGAATCTTTAGGGCAGCCTGGAAAAAAATATCATGCGACTTTTTCCGGGCAAAATTTGCAATCATACCAAAAAGCGGGGCTTCACTGCTTATGTTAAACTCATACCTGATATGTTCCCCTGTAACCTCCGGGTTAAATGTATCAAGTTCAACGCCGTTATAAATAATCTCAACCTTGGCCGGATCAACCCTGCCTGTCTGAGCAAACAGCTGCCTGATACACTGGGCATTAACAATAATAGCGTCCACTTTACTGCTGCCGTATATACGGGCCCAGCTCGGCGGTATGGCAAAACTGTTTTTTTTATTGCCCAGTATCACGGGAGTTTGCATACCCAGTGTTGCCTTGCAAACAAAATTAAGCGCCCGGAAACGGTGGGTGTGGACAATATCAAAGCTGTTCTCAGATAAAAATTTTCTAAACCTGATCATTCCAGAATATTTTTGTATTCTTTGCATGGGAAAGCTGAAAACGCTAATGCCTACTTGATAAAGAGGTTCAAACGTCCCCAGACCGGGTGGCAAATCCCCCGAGCGTATATTAAAAGCACAGCATACCGTATGACCATGTTCTTTCAAGCCCCGCGCTAAGCGCACCATCTGGATTGAACCGCCGGCGCGTATCTTATTGTGGCTGGCAACATGCAGTATATGTAGTTTCTTTTTCATGTAAACGAAAAATGCGACTAAAAAACGGACTTTAAAACTAAAACAGTATAAAAATTTAATATTATAGCATGTTAAAACTTCCAAATGGGAAATTTTTTTAGTAGAATCCCCTGATTAACGGTAAACAGCATATGTATAATTACAAAGCTCAAATGTTAAATGAATGTCAAAGTTCAAATATCAATATGCGGGTTGGGGTTTTAAGCATTTGAATTTTTTTTGAAATTTAGTATTCGAAATTTAGATTTTTAGATTATTCAAACGTTGTGTATCTTATTTAACCGTTTCATTAACGTGTAAACAAAACTGCCTAACTAATACAAATATAGTCCGCTATGGAAATTAGAAACTGGCCTGATGTTACGGCCTGGGAAAAACTGGCAAACAACTGCCCTGAAGCTACTTTTTTTCATACTCCGCTATGGCATGAAATAGTTGTACAGACCTACACTGACTATGCGATAGCCACTGTTGAATTTGAACTGGATGAAGGCATCCAGGCCGTCTTTCCCTGCATACAGACTAAAAAAGAAGGTCTGATCAAGAAAAAACTGCGCTTGAAATCATCAGTGTTTGGCACCTATGGCGGTATCATTTCAGAAAAAATGCTCTCCCCTGACCAGCAGGCCCGTATATACAGCTGTCTGCAGGGGCTAAACGCCCGCATCTCGATTAATACAAATCCCTTTTCTAAAAACACATTGCCCGATACGTTTTCCTGCAAAGACAACTTTACCCATGTGTTTACCATCCCTTCTGATGAAGATGAGGCCTATCGCAAGCTTTCACGGGGAGCAAAAAGCAACCTGAACCAGGCAAAAAAGAAAGGGGTAACCGTCAGACCGGCAACAACACTGCAAGATATCTCCACTTATTATGCTATCTACCAGGAGACCTTAAAGCGCTGGGGTGATGCCACCTTATTTGTTTATCCTGAAAAGCTCTTTAATGAAATTTTTCAAAAAGCCGATGATGCTGCGAAGTTCTGGCTGGCCGAAAAGGACGGCACTATCATTGCCGGAGTGCTCATATTTTACTGGAACCGGATTGTCTCTTACTGGCACGGCGCATCGCTGCAGGATTATTTTTCCTGTTACCCCAACAATATGCTGCACATGGAAATTATTCGTGATGCGGCAGCACGCAACTTCACCTATTATGACTTTGGCGCCAGCGGCGGCCAGGAAGGGGTTATCAGGTTTAAAAGATCATTTAGAGCAGAAGAGTATCCGTTTGTTTCCGGTCGCTTGAAGTGATTTCTGGTTGCTGGGCTCTTGTTGCTTGTTGCTGGTTCCCGCATGGATTCGGGATAAACTACACGGCACAGATCCCGCACAGGCGGGAATGCTGGATAACAAATTATTAACAACATACAAAAAACAACTGACCACTGACATTTTATTATGAAAATAATTGCTCATTCGGTTAGAACATATCTATTCCGCACCGGCAGCTGGATTTATAGTCAACTTGTAAATGTAAAAAAATTTCACTCCCTGGTCATTGCAACAAAAAAACAAAACCTTGATGTGTTTCCCTGGGACGATGTCTATTTTATTGCAGACCTCTTCGGACTCAACCGTTTCTTACAGAAGGAGTATGCCAAACGTACAGATTTTTACTATCCCTATTTCTACAAGATCCTGAAGAAAAGGGGGGCCGCTCTGCTGCATTCTCATTTCGGCAATCGTGGATACTTTGACTTGAAACTCAAGAAAAAACTGAATCTGCCCCAGGTTACCACCTTCTACGGCCATGATGCATCCATGATGGCCCTGGAGGACAAATGGAAAAAAAGATACAAAGAACTTTTTGCCCGCTGCGACCGCTTTCTGGCTGAAGGAAACTTCATGAAAAAGACCCTGGTAGAGCTGGGGTGCAAACCGGAAAAGGTGATTGTCCAGCGCCTGGGGGTTGATCTTGATAAAATTCAGTTTATTCCGCGCAAAATGTCTGATAGCGGGAACGTGCGGCTCCTGTTTGCCAGCACGTTCCGGGATAAAAAGGGCCTTACCTACTGCCTAGAGGCGTTTGCAAATGTAGCTGAGAAACATAAAAACCTGGAACTCAGCATAATCGGCGATGCCGGCAACAGCAGCCGCGAGGTTGAATATAAAAAACAGGTTGTAAAAATCATTGCAGAGCGCAACATCGCAGACAAAATTCATCACCTGGGTTTTTTAGACTATCATGCTTTCATCGAGGAAGCCAAAAAGCATGATATCTTTCTCTCACACAGCATTATAGGCTCAGATGGTGAAACCGAGGGCGGCGCACCTGTAACCCTGATTGAGATGTCCGCCTATGGTATGCCGGTACTGTCGACCCTGCACTGTGATATTCCCGAGGTAATTATGGACAATAAGAGCGGCCTGCTGGTACCGGAAAAAGACATTGACGGCCTGACTAACCGTCTTGAACATCTTGTCACCCATCCCGAACTCTGGGAAGAGATGGGCCGTGCAGGCCGGGCCCATATTGAACAGGAGTATGATGCTGTGAAACAGGCTCAGAAGCTGGAGAGGGTTTATGAGAGTTTGATTTAATTGACAGTCGTCTGTTGCTGGATACTGGATGCTTGATCCTGGATACTGGAAAACAATCGGAATAGGTTAGAGGAGCGGCGTACGCCTTGAGGAAAGAGGCTTAAGAAAAGCATCCTTCCTTAAACGAAGTGCTCCTGAAGCGAAGCGTTCCTCAAACAGTCATTACCTGCCATTGATATTTTTATTGATAGGAACAGCAGATTTTTGGTAATTCTTTTGCTTTCAAAACATCTTTGACATTTTTTCGTTCCACGAAAAATGTGGGGATGTAGCTCAGTTGGGAGAGCATTACCTTCGCAAGGTAGGGGTCGTGGGTTCGAATCCCATCATCTCCATTTTTAATTAAAAAGGGGTTGCAGTATCTTTGTAACCCCTTTTTTGCATTTCACAGCAGGGTCGTTGGTGAGCTTGTCCTGAGCGCAGCGAAGGGAATCCCATCATCTCCACCAGTTACATTAAAGCCTGTAATTCCAAGGGCTTACAGGCTTTAACTTTGTCTGGTTGCGGATAGCTTGCGCCCAGTTGCGACATTACGTAAACAGGGCTAAGTCCGGCTGACAGGTAACCCCGGGCTAAACTTTTTAACTATTTATCGAAATTACAGCGAGCACCCTCCCCAAGGCTTTTCAACTTTATCATTGCAATAGTTTAATAGCTAAGCCTGACCCCCATAATTTGTCTGCCAGAACAGGCTGAACCAACGTACAAACCAATAAACTTATAATTCCTGCAAACACTACTTTCTTCATAAGATTTCATCCCTTTCTGCATGGTGTATATGTTTATTTTTTATCCCTCTTCGGGCCTGCTGTAGCCGTGAACCCTTTGTCTTGCCTCACTATTCACACCCAGTCCTCGGGATCAGAATCCTTTTTACTGTTAAAAAATTTTTTAACTTTATCTATTAAATCATTAACTTTTTTATAGATCTTAATTACATCTATGACTCTATCTGTTCCTTTTATTTTTATTTTCAACTTCTTTAGGTCAAATTTAGGAATCAGACCTTTTAGCCCTTCAATCATTATATTAGCGTATACATTAAGTGTCTCTTGGGTAATCGTTTGAAAACCTAAGGCAATCAACTCTCTTGAAACCCTAAGCACCCTATGCCCTCCCGGCAAGTTTTTTGACACCATTTCATAGCCCATGTCCTGTAGTTCGTATAATGGCTTCAAGCTCTCGAAAGAAAATTTCCTTATCGTTTTGAGTAGACCAGTCATCTGTTTCGCCGTAACTGATTGGAAATTGAACTCCCACGCACCAGCTAATTGAAAATCAATCAATGTAAAAAACATACCACTCGGATCTATAAGGGATGCCGGGTTGCCGGCAGCGTAAAGATACCGGTGCAGGCTTATTGGATCAAAGACATTGCCCCCCCATGGGTCAACAGAGATAAATCTTCCAGTTTCAGCGTTCAAATAACGTGCCCGCAAATAGTAGAAGCCCGTATTGGGGTCATACTGTTCTCCGGTATACAGGTAGTTATTATCAGTCATTCCTGCCCGGTTAATTAATGTGCCGAAAGCATCATACACATAACTATCGGTTATTGATTCCGCAGCATCCGTCAGCTTCCTTGTGGACATCTGTCCGTCGTAATGGAAATAAGATATAGTAGCATCTCTCTCCTGGTTAATGAGGTCATCTCCATAAATATAATTGACGATTAAAGTCCCGGCACCATCTGTCTCCTCCAATACCTGTGCATAATCGCGGTTCTTATCAACCAGGTAGTTGGTTTCATTACCGTCAGCAATGGATTGAACCCTTACCCCATCTGCATCATATGCATACATAATTAAACTGGCATCTTCCTGAACTTCCACGAGCCTGTTGTCATAATCATAGCTGTAATTAATAATCGCAGAGCCATTGTCCCTGCTTATGGTGTTACCGTTGCTATCATAACTGTAGGTATTGGTATAGGCTGGAGCCGCTTCAGTCAGAAGCCTGTCATTGGCATTGTAAGTGTAGGTTGTTACACCACTGCTGTCAGTTTTTGTCAGGCGATTTCCAAAAGCATCATAGGTATAGGAAATGGTTTCACTGCCTGAAACTGCCTCAGCAATATCCTCCCGGGTTAACCTGTAGAGACTGTCATAGGTATAGTCAACTGTTCTTCCTGTGTCTTCTACCACCTGAATGCGGTTGCCTGCCGGACCTAACGTATAGTCATAGCTTGAGATTACTTCATCAGTAGATTTTTTATTTTCTAAATAGACAAGGCGATTAAGTGCATCATAGGTGTATTGTGTTACAGATCCATTTGGGTATGTTATGTTAATTCTATTGCCAATACTATCATAGGAGTAATTAGTTTCTCCGTCATCTGGATCAGTCACAGTGATAAGACGGTTAAGCGGATCATAGGAAAACGCTGTTGTACCTGACGGCACAGTTACCGATGTACGGTTACCTACGTTATCATACGTGTAGCTGATAGAGGAACCATCAGACTTTACTTCCATTGTTAGCCTATCACGTAGGTCATAACTGTATGTTGCGATCCCTCTTGCATCAGAAACACTTTCTTTTTGTCCGTAAGGTGTATAGGTAAAGGATACTAGAGTACTGTCAGGATACGCTTTGGTTATTAATCGGTTATTAACATCATATGCGTATGTAACTGTATCGCCGTTAAAATCAGTTTTGCTGAGCATGTTCCCGTTAGCATCATAGGTAAAGCTTTCAGACATTCCTAATGGAAGGGTATGATTGATAGTCCTGCCCAAGTTATCATATGCCCATCCTGTAGTATTACCATTCGGATCAGTCTGAGTCAGCTTATTCCCCACCTCATCGTAGGTGTACTCTATCTCGCCACCTATGGTATCTATGACCTTGGTTAGTCTTCCCAAAACATCATATTCGAACTGTGTGCTAATTCCGGCCTGGTCTGCCTCAGCAGTTTTTCTGCCCCAGCAATCATATGTTGTGATACTAAAAGTAGCATCGGGAAAAGCTGTCCTTACCTGCCTGCCCAGCGCATCATACTCATATGCAATGGTGTTCCCGTTGGCATCCGTCATGCTTTCCTGGTTGCCGTTAGCATCATAGGTAAATAGTGTTACATTTCCTAAAGCATCGATAACTTTTGTCCTTCTGCCGGCCGCATCATACTCATAGGATGTTATGTTACCTCTTTCATCCGTGTCAGCGATTGTTCTTCCTGACTCATCATATTCTGTGCCGGTGCTGCTTCCATCAGGATAAATGGTGCTAATCAGCCTGTTCAAAGCATCGTATTCATAAGCTGTTATTCTGCCGGCACGGTCGGTTGAGGTAAGCTCGTTATCATTGGCATCGTAAGTTGTGGTTTCAGTGGTCCCGTCAGGATAAATTGTTCTTTCTAGATTACCTCTAATATCGTATTCATACTCTGTCCTGTTTCCATTCTTGTCAATAGTAGCAGACTGCTGGCCGGTGGAGTTGTATTCCGTGAAGGTTGAGTTCCCATCAGGGTCAATCATCTGAACAATACGGCTCATTGCATCATACACATTAGTGGTGGACATCGCTACAGCACCGGCATCCGTAGTGCGAATAGTTGTTTCTGTCAGCCGGTTTCCATTGCTGTCATAAGTATAGGTTGTGACATTTCCTAAGGCATCAGTTTGATCTATGAGGTTGCCGAAATCATCGTACTCATATGTCGCTATGTTGCCGAGACAATCAGTGTTACTGCGCAAATTTCCTTTTGTATCAAAAACATTTACAGATGTGTTGCCAAGAGGATCAGTTGTAGTCAGGAGATTACCCCTGGCATCATAAGTGTTAGTGGTGGTATTGCCCAGTGGGTCAGTTTTGGTTAATATCTGGTTACGGCTGTTATAAGTGTATGTGGTGGTATTGCCCAATGGATCAGTTTTGGTAAGCACGTTATCCCGCCCGTCATAAGTACGTGTAGTAGTGTTGCCCAGCTGATCTGTTACGGTGAGTTCATTTCCGCGGTCATCATAGGTGTAAGCAGTTGTGTTGCCGAGGGGATCAGTCTCGCTGAGCACATTACCTTCATCGTCGTAGACATAGACTGTTATATTTCCACGCCGATCTGTGATAACCTCCTGACGGCCTTCTATATCATGATCATAGTCAATAAGATTGCCATCCGCATCCATGTGGGCAATCAGGCGACCGTCATTGGCATAGATGTTACGGGCAGGGGTTATGCCGCGCGGATCGATAAAATCGGTCAGGGCGTGGGTTCGGTCGTAGCGGTGCTGGGTGGTGTTGCCTTCCTGGTCCGTGACTGCAATAAGGTTATCATTAAAATCGTATTCATATGTGATCAAATTGCC
Organism: Thermodesulfobacteriota bacterium; assembly: GCA_028278025.1. Classification (GTDB taxonomy): domain Bacteria; phylum Desulfobacterota; class WTBG01; order CAIYCZ01; family CAIRTM01; genus JANQFE01. The sequence goes on from JANQFE010000140.1 coordinate 13,989, forward strand.
CTTGGGGTCGGTAATCTCAGTAATACGGCCCTGGCCGTCTCTCGTAAAGGTAACGCTTTTACCTGATGAGTGAAGGATACCGCTGTCACTGTAGGTGACGGTATTCCCGTTGGGATCGATAATCCGGGTTACTCCGAATTCCTGGTCAAGTTCATAGACATATCCTTCTATTGTTGTGAGGGTATAGAAATTCGGGTCATAGGGCTCGGGGCCATTGTCGCCAATCAGATTCCACAGCTCATTGCCGTTGCGGTATTCCAGCGGTCCCACATCCTCTGCCGTCAGGGCTGAGAAAGTCCCCGGCTGTGCTTCAAAAACAGGCGTTACATAGTCATTTGGGACCAGCTGCTGACACTGAGGTTCTACCGTCATGCTGAATTCCTCTACCCGCCCATCGGGCAGTGTTACGGTCACAATATGGCTGCCCGACGGTTCCATGCAATAGGTGGGAAAATCACCGCCGGTGCTGGTCTGTACCCATCCGGTGCCAGACACCCGGTTTTCCTCAATTTTTACATCCTGGTAATCAATGCTCCAGCCGTACCCGAAATCAAGCGCTTCAAAACGACGCCGGCTGTCATAGGTACGGTTAACCGTAATCGGAATACCTGCTACCGGCACTGACAGATCTTCAATGGTGATGGTAAAATTGCCCACCTTCATATCACCGGTAACACGGTAGGTAACCCGCGCTGAGGACTCCTCACCGTTTGCATCCACTGCGATCACGGCAACATCATAGAGCCCGTTGGTGAGCATGGTGGGATCAAAGCTGCCAAGAACCCCGTTTATGACCGGTGTGGTGCTCACTACCAATTCAACAAACTGCCCTTTTCCGGCAGGTGATATTAATAGTTTATAGTTGACTAGGTTGTCGTCATCAGCCGTGCCGATAATATCAACCGGAGCCGTGATTTCAGAATCGGTTTCCGGGCTGACAATTGTGACCTCAGGCGGCATGTTGTCATCCGGATCTCGCACACTGAAAAAGCCGCGGACCTCTACTGTTTCCCGGTCATCTGTTGCAGTGGCAATAAGCTCATACCCGCTGACAACATCTCCGACAACTACAGCCCGGTCATTTTCATCAAGTGTTACCTGTATGCCGTTGACCGTGAGGCTAGTGCTGATGGAACCCATGCCACCGCCCGTTTGCACGCTGACAGTGGTGGTCTGCCCTAAATTGATAACCTGTGGATCAGCCCTGACCTCCACCTGCAGAAAGACCGCGGTGACGGATACGGTAAGGGTATATGTCTGTTCCACGTAAGCCCTGCCATCATCTGCCCTGACAGTAACGGTATGATCTCCCAGCAGATCTGAATCAGGAGTCCATTCAATACGCCCCGTCCCGGAGTCAATCGTCATTCCTTCGGGTGCTGTGGTCAGGCTGAAGCCCAGCGCATCACCGTCCGGATCTGTTGCCTCAACATCATAGTAATAGAGCATGTCAACAACCGCAACGCCCGGCGGTTCGCTGATGATATCCGGAGAATCATTTGCAGTCAGCACCTCAATGCTGAAACTCTGAGTAGACGCATCGCGTTGATCACTAACCCTCACCGTAACATCATTTGATCCAAGCTGGCTATCATCGGGGGTCCATTCGATCAGACCGGTACTGTTGTTAATAATCATTCCGTCCGGCGCAAGATCGAGCAAATAGGTAAGCGTATCACCGTTTGTATCGGTTGCATTAACATCATAGGTATAAAGATCATCTACAGTAGCAGATAACGGCGGCTGACTGGTTATCTGCGGTGGACTGTTAACCTCAAAAAATACGCCAATAAAGAAGCTTTGCGTATCGTAATCAAGTTCTGATCCGACCTGATTCGCGCGAACAGTGACTTGCTTGTAACCAATCTGGAACACTTCCGGCGTCCACCGGATGAGTCCGGTGTTACTATCTATGGTCATACCATCCGGGGCATAATCAAGATAATATTCAATCGCATCTCCGTCGCGGTCTGTTGCTTCAACATCATAGGTGTATAACTCACCTATGATAGCCTCTACAGGAGGCTCGGAGGTGATAACCGGCGGTGCATTAGTGGAAACACTCGCCTGGAAGCTTTGTCTATCTGTATTACCTTCGGGATCCTGAGCACTGACTGCAATATGTACGTAGGTTCCATCATCTGTTGAGGGGATCCACTCCATTATACCGGTCTCAGGATCTATACTAGGTGGATTTGTAAGGGGGCCAGCTGAGAAGAAAAAGTTATCAAATGAATCACCCCTATCGCCTGCAACCATCTTTACCCTGGCAATGTTTGGTGCTGAAATTTCCAGCCATCCCCAGTACTGAGGTGTAGCAAAAGAGTCGATAGCAACCTGCTCTCCATTCAGGTCATAGCCAATGAGTGCCACCGTAGAGCTCAAATAATCATTACCCCCTCCCAATGCTCCTACACGCACATAGGTCTTGGTAGTTGGCTGACCGGTTACCGGGTCCACAAAATCTGCCCAAACACTCGCGGTCCCCGGGCCGTTCCCTCTAATGACCATCGGTTTAGACAATACATTTCCGTTGATGGGATCAGTTATAACACCGATTGCATCCTGGTAACGGACACACGTTACCAGTCCGCCATTTTCAGAAGTAAAAATAACACCCTCGTCATAGTATGTATCAGGAGGAAAGCCGGCTGAACACCCTGTAGTGGTATCATATCTGATAAATGTAAGTTTCTCTGCTGCATCCAGAGAGTAGGTTAGCGTGTCCTTAATATCAGGATCCATGGCGTGTACATCATAGATGTAGGGTATATCTGTTGAAACAATCGTCTCATAATTTCCCGATGTTTCCGGCTGAGGAATCGAAACAATTGACGGAGGGCGGTTGCCCGGAAGGATGTTAATAAAGACTGTTGCTTCATTTGAACTGGTTTCTGTGTCACTTGCCCTGTATACAAAACGGTCGGCCTGGTCATCCTCCGGTGTAAACGCGTTCTGGCGGTAATTATTCAGGCCGGGAACAAGCCAGTTCTTTTCTTCGACCAGGGGGATGGAACCGTCCTCGTTCACATTGGTAATGTGATAGTCCTGCTGGTTCCATATGCGGCGGGTACGGGCCCAGTTATCTGCCTGGCTTCCATAGACAAAAATTCCGGCTTCGGTAACACCGAGATCATTGGCATAGGGCTGCTCTAAAAACTGGGGACAAACAATTTCCGCATGACCATCATTATCCACATCCACGACAACAGGTGCCGTGAGAACATATGCGCCCGGATTGTCTATTCTTCTCAGCAGTTCACCGGTTGCACCGCGCACAATATAAAGGTATTTATGATCACTGTGCAGCACCTCTACACTGCCGTCACTGTCAAAATCAAAGGCGGTAATGAGGCCCGCATTCAGCCTGTTGCTCGGGCGGTCCCACATAAACGACCCATCACCGTCAAACACTGAAAAACGCCCGGTATTATAGGGTACTGCTATCTCCGGTTTACCGTCTCCGTCAAAATCGGCAATCGTCGGCGCTGCGGTGGGATATGTGCCGTCATCAGAAACATAACCGTATAATTGGCTGTGCGCTGCCCATTTTAGGGTCCCGTCATGTTCAATCAGGTGTACCCCGTCATCTACTACCACCACTTCCGGATAGGGATCAGCATCAAAATTACCGATTGCTGAGGGTGCTCCATCACGGTTGGCCGCTCCCCAGGCGTGTCTGTATGAAAGGCTTCCGTCCGGTCGATAAGCACTCCAGCCGACCACAACTTCAAGGTCGCCATCAAGATCCAGGTCTGCAATGCTGTGGTAGGCGCCCCCATACCTGGTATCATGAGAAAAGCGTAATTCCAGCCCGCTTTCGGTTACATTATATACAGTTGCGCCGATAATAATCTCAGGATTGCCTTCATTATCGAGGTTAGCAATTGAGGGGCCCGGGAAATCAGAGCCGTTGCTAAAATTAAGAGGCAATTGTGCTTCCCATTTTATAGCAGATCCATAATTATTGAAAACCAGCAACCACTGTTCTTCATTGGACTCACCTTTCACAACTACAATTTCAGGCACTCCGTCTCCATCAAGATCCCCAATCGCCGGCATATATGTAGCCACCACTCTAAGATCAGAATCGATGACATCAAATAGTGAACTACCATCTGCACCATTTATGGCGCGCAGTATCCCGTCATGAAAACCTCGATACAAACTATCTTCGGGATGAGGCAGGGTGGGGAATACCACATCAGGGATGTCATTTTCATCAATCAGCCCGTCACCGTTATCATCGTTCAGGTTTGCAACCACCGGAGCAGTATAGACCCCCTTGTGCTGTTCTGCCGGACTGCCGGTCCATTTCCATTCCAGCACGGGATCAAGGGTTGCGGGCACCTCTGCTGTATAGTCAAATGACCCGTCGCTGTGCATATCCAGCACACCGTTAGCCGGGCCCTCCACCAGCACACAGGAAAGCTGATCACCGTCCGGGTCGCTGTCGTTTTCCAGTATGCCCGGTGCCGACACGCTTATCGTCTCTCCGGCCCGTACAGTGTAAGCATCGTCAGCGGCAACCGGAGCCCTGTTTGCAACTTCAGAGGTTGCAGGATCGCAGTCATCGTCTTTCCCGTTAAAGGGAACTTCTTCTGCACCCGGGTTAACCTCCTGGTCGCTATCGTCACAGTCATTGCCGTTGTCGACATAACCTGCAGGTGCATTGCATGCCTGGACTGTCATATCCGGATCTCCGTACCCGTCGGTATCAGCATCCAGATAGAACGTTAGTGTTACCCCTTCATCAACCTCACCGTCACAATCATTATCCACACTGTCACAGACCTCAGTAGACGGATTGCCCGGTTGGCAACTCCTTACACCCGCCACACAGGTGCTCTGGGCTTCGCAGGCACCTGTGCCGCACGTATAAGGTATATAACCTTCATCGGCCGTGCCGTCACAGTCATTGTCAGTCCCGTCACAGCTTGCATCATGAGGGTCTGGGATGCCTGGTTCACATTCTTGCAGAACCCCATCAACACAATTATCAACCATGCGCATGCATGTACCAACACCGCATGTTGTTATGCCAAGATCTTCATCTGCAACCCCGTCACAGTCATTGTCAAACCCGTCACATTCTTCCGGGCCGGGGTCAATACCGCCAATACAGTCACTCCACTGGCCGGCAAGGTCACATACCTGCGTACCGTACTCACAGGCCCCTGCATTGCTGCCGCAATCCCGGGTCTGACCCAACACACATTCGCACCCCTCATTACCGGAACCATCACAATTCTCATCCGTTTCTGCTTCATCACACACCTCTTCATCAGGAGCAACCTCTCCGTAACAGCCACCCCAGCTTCCCGATACACAGGTCTGGACCCCGCCGATACAGATTCCGACATCCTGTGTGCCCTCAGGTCCCGTGTAACAGGCCTGCGTTAGGGGCTCGCTGTTCTCATCCTCATCTGCTACCCCGTCACAGTCATTGTCAACCCCGTCACACACTTCCGGGCCGGGACCACTGCCGCCAACGCACTCCCCCCATTGACCGTTAATATCACATTCCTGTTCGCCCTGCTCACATGCACCCACACTGCTGCCGCAGGTCTGATTGTCGCCTTCCGCGCAGGCACAGCCCTCATTTGCCGCATTGTCGCAGTTTTCGTCAAGACCGTCTGTATCACAAAGCTCCGTTCCGGGAATAATTTCTCCTTCACACACCCCCCAGCCTCCTGACATACAGGTCTGGACCCCGCCGATACAGATTCCGACATCCTGTGTGCCCTCAGGTCCCGTGTAACAGGCCTGTGTCAGGGGCTCGCTGTTTTCATCCTCATCTGCCATCCCGTCACAGTCATTGTCAAACCCGTCGCACACTTCAGGGCCGGGACCGCTGCCGCCGACACACTCCCCCCACTGACCGAGAATGCTGCATAATTGAGTCCCCGGCTCACACTCACCCACACTGCTGCCGCAAGGCTGGCGCTCCCCCAGCAGACAGATGCACTGCTCGTTTACCGAATCATCACAGTCCTCGTTAAGCCCTTCAGAATCACAAAGTTCGCCTGCTGGAATGACCTCGCCCTCACAAAACCCCCAGCTGCCGCCGGAACAGGTTTCAGTACCGCCCGTACAGATTCCTACCCCTTCAGTACCGGCAGGTCCTGAGTAGCAGTCCCTGGTCAGGGGATTACCTTCAGCATCTTCATCTGCTACCCCGTCACAATCATTGTCAAACCCGTCACATATCTCCGGGCTGGGCCCGGTACCGCCCGTACATTCGCCCCACTGCCCTTCTATATCGCATTCCTGCTCACCCTGCGCACATTCACCTACACTGCTGCCGCAAGCCTGATTGTCGCCTTCCGTGCAATCACAGCCCTCGTTTGCTGCCCCGTTACAGTTTTCATCAAGAGTTGCATTATCACACAATTCTGTTGCAGGAGTTGCTTCACCTTCACACAGCCCCCAGCTTCCGCCTTCACAGGTTTCAGTGCCGCCCGTGCAGACTCCTACCCCTTCTGTGCCTGCAGGCCCCGAGTAGCAGTCCCGGGTTAGTGGCTCTCCACCGTCATCTTCATCAGCGATTCCGTCACAGTCATTATCAAGCCCGTCACAGACCTCGGGGCTTGGACCGGTGCCGCCTGCACATTCGCCCCATTTGCCGAAAATGCTGCATGTTTGAACCCCCTGCTCGCACTCACCTATGCTGCTGCCGCAGGGCCGCGTGTTGCCTTCCGTGCAGTCACAGCCCTCATTTTCTGCATTGTCGCAGTTTTCGTCAAGACCGCCTGTATCACAAAGCTCCGTTTCGGGAATAATTTCTCCTTCACACAGCTCCCAGGCACCGTAACGACACGTCTGGATACCTCCCCTGCAAATTCCTACATCCTCTGTGCCGTCAGGCCCGGAATAGCAGTCCCGGGTTAGCGTCTCTCCACCGTCATCTTCATCAGCGATTCCGTCACAGTCATTATCAAGTCCGTCACAGACCTCGGGGCTTGGACCGGTATCTCCCGTGCATTCTCCCCACTCTCCGGCTATATCGCATTCCTGGATGCCGTATGCACACTCACCCACTTCGCTGCCGCAGGTCTGATTGTCGCCTTCCGCGCAGGCACAGCCTTCGTTGGCTGAGCCGCTGCAGTTTTCATCTAAACCTTCAGCATCGCAAAGCTCTGCCGCCGGGGTCACCTCACCATCACACAGCCCCCAGCTGCCTGCAGCGCATATCTGAATGCCGCCAGTGCAGATTCCTACCCCTTCTGTACCGTCAGGCCCAGAATAGCAGTCCCGCATCAGGAGGCCGCTCTGGGCATCCTCATCAGCCGCCCCGTCACAGTCATTGTCAAGGCCGTCACAGACCTCGGGACTTGGACCTATGCCGCCTGCACATGCGCCCCACTCACCGTCTATACCGCATTTCTGTGCGCCATAGGTGCACTCACCTTCATCACTGCCGCAGGACTGCGTTTCGCCCTCCGTGCAGTCACAGCCCTCATTGCCGGAGTTGTCACAGTCCTCATCCTCCATTGCAGCATCACAAAGCTCTGTTTCCGGAGTCACTTCACCTTCACACACGCCCCAGCTGCCTGCAGCACACACCTGGGTGCCGCCCGTGCAGATTCCCACCCCTGCAGTACCGTCAGGCCCCGAGTAGCAGTCCCGCATCAGGGGGCTGCCCTGGGCATCCTCATCAGCCGCCCCGTCACAGTCATTGTCAAGGCCGTCACAGACCTCGGGGCTTGGACCTATGCTCCCCAGGCACTCACCCCATTGACCGCTGTTGCAGGTCTGGATTCCCTGCCGGCACTCTCCCACGTTGCTGTCACCGCAGGGGCGGGTGTCGCCTTCCGTGCACCCGTGATCGTCATCAGAGTCATCATCGGAATCGTCATCGTCGTCAGAATCATCGTCGTCAGAATCATCACAGCCCTCATCTTTTCTCCTGTCACAATTGTTGTCTACTCCATCACACAGCTCAGTTGCTCCTGGATGAATCTCTGGGTTGGAATCATCACAGTCAAATTCGCCGCAATCGCCCCGGCCAACTTTATAGCCGTCGCTGTCCCGGTCGTCGCATTCGGTGACACCGGGGTGCATGGCAATGTTGCCTCCTTTTAATATGCCTTGAGTCCTGTGGAATATGTCAGTCTCTGAATCACATTGAAAGATTGTAATCTCAAACTCATCTATACCCACACCCGGTTCATCAAAATCACTGGCAACAACCCGGAAAAAATGTCCGCCGTGTTTATTGACCTTACCCCAGCCCTCAATCCGGGCTGTTGCACCGCTGATACTCAATGATGTAATGCTCTTGCTTTTAAGCTTTCTGCCCTTAAATTTGAACTGCAGGTTGCCCTTTGGCTTGCCTTTCTTGTTATATTTGGCATTGAACTCAAAGTTAGCCTTTGCTTTGATACCGGTTGCTTCATCCTCTGCCCTGTACCAGCCTCCGCCGGTTACCGCAGTACCCTGCACACTGTCTGCCGCGTACACATCGTCAACCAGGGCTGCCTCGGCAACTGCCGCCTTAAGGAAACCGGGCAAACGCACATGCAGCTCATACTGCTTTGACAGCTCCCAGTATGGAAAAAGGTTAAGTGCCATCAAGAGGACCAGGAATTTGGCAAAAAAACGTGATACGGGCCTTTGCAGGAAAGTGATAATCGTCAGTTCCATGACATATCTCCTTTTTTAAATTTTTATACAAACCGGTGCTCTACATAATAAGCCGGGGTAAACCTCTAAACGGTTTGCACATTGCCCGGCATTCAGATCACATACCTTTTGAGACTGTATAAACCAAAACGGTCAGGCTGTAACTCATTATCCCTGCTAACAATACATTATTGAAAGAGAAGCAATATGCATAGATTGTGACTTTACAATGTCCCCCTGACATCGTCAGCCGACTTCAGACTAAAATTTTAAACTTTTTATCAGGATTATAGAGATTATCCTCCCGAAGCTTTTCAAACTTTATCATTGCAATAGTTTAAAAGCCTAGCCTGACCCCGGATGCTTAATCATGGAACAGGTGTATATGAAACCGGGGCAATATAATAGACTTCAGAAAATACCTTGTTGCCGCAACAATCGATCACCACCTGCCTGAACTCATAGGGTCCCTGTCCTGCCATACTGGGGTCCAGATGGGTAACTACTGCATCAGCCCATCCAGCAATTTGTGTGTTGGTTGATTCTATCCACTCCGTGGCCCCATACTCCCGGTACTGCCAGGTGCCTGTTGGCCAGTCACTGCATTCAACAAAATCATCAAAAAATACTGTAGCGGTTGACCATATATCTGCTCTTACCTCAGATGCGTTGTCAGAATCCTGTGATATCCAGTGCCAGCCAAGCGGTGTATTCACGATTCGGACCGGCCCCCATAAATCCGGCGGCAGGTCTAGATCGTTGTCGCATGGATCACAGACATCACCTATGGTGTCATTATCAGAGTCCTCCTGGCCCGGGTTGGCATCATCCGGGCAATTATCATCACAGAGCACAGTATTGCCGGCCCTGCAGGGGTTGTCCCCCGCAGTTCCACTATTGTCTCCGTCATCGCAGATACTGTCATTGTCTGTGTCCACACAGCCGGTCGTGACTAAGCCATCCAGCGTGTACCAGAATCCCGGAAACATGTAATAGCTTGCAGACCAGGGCAGATTGTCCTGGTCCATCAGGGGCGGTGCCTGCCCAAGGCTTGACTCCAGTATGTAGCTGCCGGATACCAGCCGTGTCCCGCCAGCTGAAAACGTCGAGGCCGGCATGCGGTAATTCTGGCTGATCATCCCTGCACAGCACAGGGTTGCAGCCATAAGTATAATCATCAGGACTAAGAAAAGACTTAGTGCTTTTTTTTGCATGATTCCCCCTTATGTGTAGTGGTGTGTAATCCGGTTCTTATCACTGAAGGGCACCCCTACTGTCTTAAATCATATGCGGTATTTGTCATGCAGATACTCTGCTTGGTGTTTGTGAGCTCTTCCTGCTGGCTTGTGACATTTCTTACTAACAGCTGTAGCTGTGTAAATTGCTGCTTCAGCAAAGCAATCTCTGCCCTCTTGCTCTTCTCCAGCTCACTCAGACGGGTGTTGAGACCGGCAACGGTAGTGTGCAGTTCATTAACAGTATCCTGCTGCTTTGCAATTGTGTCTTCGTGTTTCTCAATAGTCTGCTGCTGCTCCTTAACCGCCTCAATAAGCACAGCACTCAGCTTGGTGTAGTCAACTGCCTTGTAGCCCTCCCGACCGGTTTTCACCAGCTCCGGGTACATAGCCTCAACTTCCTGGGCGATCACTCCGATCTGTTTCCCCTCGTTATTTTTCAGTGCCTCTTCGGTCCACTCAAAGGTTACGCCCCTGATCTGTTCCAGGCTGGCAAGCGCTCCTGTTATCCTGTGCACGTTGGTTTTTAGCCGTTCATCGGAGGTCCCGTAAACAAAACTCCCGGTAACCTCAAGATCTCCGTTGATTACCAGATCATTAGTCGCAAAATCACCGTAAATAAGTGGGCTGGAAGTACTATAATTGTCAATATAGAGTTTGTTTGAACCTGTTTCATAATACCCCACATTATAGCCAATAAACACGTTCCGGTCGCCGTTGCTTGTCAATCCTGCATTACGCCCGAGGTACACATTTTCTTTGCCTGTCGTGTTGCCATGTCCTGCAGCTCGCCCGAGGAAAGTATTGTATCTCCCTGTGGTATTGTTATAACCTGCCGTATACCCGACAAAGGTATTGGCATAACCGGTTGTGTTTTCGAATCCACTTTCAAAACCGATAAATGTATTGTAATTACTGTTAGTATTGTAACCTGTTCTGTAACCAAGGCAGGTGTTTTGATCCCCGCCATCATTATAGTTTCCGGCACCATACCCGATGAAGGTGTTTTGAAAACCAGTCCCACTAACACCGAATGTACCGCCCCCGGCCAAGACTCCAACGCATGTGTTTTCATATCCCGTAGTGTTTTGATATCCTGCACTGGTACCTACATAGGTGTTAGAATGTCCTGTGGTATTTTCGCGGCCTGTACCATTTCCAAGGAAGGTATTAACCCCGTTCGTAGTGGATTCTCCGGCCTCCATTCCTATAAAAACATTATCAGAACTTCTACTGCTACTGCCAGCGTCATGTCCGATGAAAATATTGTTATTTCCATTGTTGTTGCGTCCGGCGCTCTTCCCGATGAATACGTTATTCATTCCGTAAACTGAATCACCATCTCCGCGTCCAGCAGAATACCCGATAAAGACATTGTATTCAGGTTCATTTCCAGGATCTTCTGTGTAAAGATATTGACCGGCATACCTGCCGATAAAGGTATTATTATTTGCCGTATTCACTGACCCAGTCAGATATCCCACCATAGTATTTCCAGTGCCTGACGGGCTTGGTGAAGGTCCAATTAAGACATTCTCATTAAAAATTGTTACAGCTTCTTCTCCGTCAATCCAGTATGAACCGCTTGTATTGATGTCCCCGTTAACATCAAGATCTGCAGAGGGACTTGCTGTTCCTATGCCGACATTGCCATTATCAAACATTGATCCTGAAATCAGTGCTGAGCCGTTCCATTTGGGAACATAATTGGTTGTGTTACTGCCTACCTGGGGATCTGATTCACTTGTTAAACCTATATCATCACCATCATCCAGTCCGGAAGGACGGCTGGCAACTTCAGTCCAGGTAATCCCGTCTTTTACTGATGCAAGAACCGTCGGGTCACTCTCGCTGCTTATGCCTGTGTTGTCCACCCCATCTGCAAAGCCACCAGGTATACCTGTAAGCTCTCCCCAGCTGACACCGTCTTTTACTGACGTTAGAACCGTTGGATCACTCTCACTGCTTATGCCTGTGTTATCCACTCCATCTGCAAAGCCCCCAGGTATACCCGAAAGGTTGCCCCAGGTTATGTCTGACACGGTGGCTGCCCCGGTCTGTGCGGCTGTTACACTGTGGGGGTTGCCGGTATCGGCTACGTGTCCAGCCTGGTCAAGCGCCGAGGCATCAAGCCCGTCCAGGGTGTCTGCATTGCCTGACTGCATGGAATAGGCAACACTGGTAACCTGCAGACGGGGAGTCATCACCTCTGAGTCAACTTCCACCTCAAACCAGCGGTTATCAGATGAGAACAGTGCCGGGTCAAAACTGCCGTATGTGCTCGTGACTGAACCAAGCAGCACGTTGTAGATGCCATCCTCAACTGCTACTGTCTGCTGCTCCTCCCACAAAAGTGTCCCGCTGGTCGCGTTGTCATAGATCCGAAACTGCATGTTAAGCCCGCTTGAGTCAACCGGGTCGCCCATGTCATCGGTGAGTTTGCCCTGGTAGCTGATGTAGGCCGGCATAGACCAGAGTGTGCTGCCTGCCAGCATTGTTAACAACACTATTGCTGCCATTGTGAATAAACTTCTCTTTCTCATCATTCTTCCTCCCTGTGACTGTTAATATTGTATAAAGACTGTGGTTTTAACCTCATCCTGTTACACCCCTTTAAGAAATGGTATTGATAATAATAATTGCCTCCTAGCTATCAACCGACGTCAGGCCCTCGCGTACCGCGTATTTGGTCAGCTCGGCAATACTTTTCAGGCCGAGCTTGTCCATGATCTGCCGCCGGTGCGTGTCAACAGTGCTGATGCTTATGCACAATATGTTTGCGATTTCCCGGGTAGCGCTTCCCTCTGCAATCATCTGCAGCACCTCGCGCTCCCTGCCGGTAAGGATTTCCCGTATGGGGGATTCGTTGTGCGGTTGCGTAGTCCGGCGGCCGTCCTGCTCGTCATAGTTTATTTTAGGGCTCAAGTAGGTTCGGTCACCGGCGACTGCCTGCACCGCTTTTTGCAGTTCATCAAAGGCAGTGTGCTTCAGCACGTAGCCCGAGGCACCGGCAGCGAGCATCTCCGCTACAAACTTC
>JANQFE010000050.1 GCA_028278025.1 Thermodesulfobacteriota bacterium
GTCATCCACGATCAGGTTGGGTCCGCTGCCGTCCGGCCAGGTCAGGGCCTGCTCCGTGCACCACCAGTACTCCTCCAGGGTCTCGCCCTTCCAGGCAAACACGGCTGCAGTGCCGGCCCGGGCAATGGCTGCTGCCGCGTGGTCCTGGGTGGAAAAAATATTACAGCTGGCCCAGCGGATATCTGCTCCCAGCTCATGCAGGGTCTCTATCAACATGGCGGTCTGGATGGTCATGTGCAGGCTGCCCGTGATTTTGAGCCCCTGCAAGGGTTTTGCCGGCCCGTATTTGGCCCGCAGGGCCATCAGTCCCGGCATCTCGTTCTCCGACAGCTCCATCTCCCGGCGGCCCCACTCGGCCTGCCCCATGTCGGCTACCTTGTATCCCAGACCCTGCTCTAATGCTATCACCCTGTGTGTGCTCATCTGCTTGTCTCCCTTAATAAGATTGATGTGAGTTCAGTTTATTTCAATTTCGGAATATTACCATATCAAAATATAATTGTCAAAGTGTCTTATCCTGCAAGACTCGTCTTGCAGGACGGACAAAACGGACAATTTTTAAATCGCAGCACATCTAACAATCTTCTAACATTCTGAATTAACATCATTAAAAAATTTATATAAAAAGAATAGTTTGGCATGTTTTTTGGATGTTTAATGAAAAAAGAATTTTTGCTGGATTACAGAGGGGCAAGGATGCAGAAAGAGAATATTAGAAAAGTCGTACTTGCGCCGGTTTTTATTGTAGGGGTGCTTATAGTAGTCGGGGCGGTCTTTTTTTTTAATGCCTACCAGAATCGCTCAGCACAAGAAGATCAACTCCATGATGTCAAAAAGGTTAAAAAGCTTCTGAACCTGGAACTGGACGAGGAAGCCAAGCTCATGAACGGGATGATCGATTTTATCATGGAGGATGAAATCGTTCAGCAGGCCTGGTTAGCCCGGGATAAGCAGCAGCTGTTAACCCTGTGCAAGCCCGTTTTTGACAGGATGCGTTCTACTTACCGTGTGACCCATTTCTATTTTATCGAAAAAAACAGAACCTGCTTTCTACGGGTGCATAACCCGCCCCACTTTGGCGACACAATACCCCGGTCTACGCTTGCCCGCACAGTGCGTGACGACAAACCGTCGTACGGCATAGAACTGGGTAAATTTGCCACATTTACTCTGCGCACGGTTCATCCCTGGCGCATTAAAGGAAATCTTGCAGGGTATGTTGAGCTGGGAATGGCGATTGAGCATATAACTGCTGAATTGAAAAATACCTTGATGGATGATTTGGTTTTCACCATAAAAAAATCGTTTATCGACCGTGAAATGTGGGAAGAAGGGCTGCGCATGATGGGCAGACGCGGTGACTGGGGGGCACTACGTGACAGGGTAATTATTCACCAGACTGTCAGGGATATCCCCGCACCTATTTTTGAACTGCTTAACTCGATGAGCACTGTGGATTATCAACAAAGTTTACAGATAAAGGTAAATGACCGGATTTACCAATTAGGCTTTATGCCTCTGCGAGAAGATAGCGGACGCCTTGTTGGGGATGTTTTTATATTTCACGATGTTTCCGAGAAGATTGCACTGCTTAACAAAACAATATATACGTTCATGATTCTAATTTGTACTGTTTTTATCGGACTGTTTGCAGCTTACTATTTTTACATGGGCAAGGTAGAAAAGCGGCTTAAGCTGTCACGGCAGAAACTTGAAGATGAAATAGAAGAGCGAAAGAGAACCGCAGATGAACTTGCAGAAAGCGAGTCGCGCATCAGGATGATTTTAGATTCAGTTAAGGCCGGTATTATTATTGTTGAAAGCCGGAGCCATGAAATTATAGAAGTTAATCCGGCTGCAGCTGAAATGATCGGGCTGCCTGTAGAACAGATCATAGGCCGGGTATGCCATAAATTCATTTGTACTGCGGAAGAGGGCGAATGCCCGATTACTGATCTTGGTCAGGACATCGACCATTGTGAACGAGTGCTGCTCACAGCTGACGGGACGCCTCGGCCTATCCTCGAAACCATTGTCAAAATAAAACTGGGGGGCAGGGAGTGCCTGTTGGGCAGTTTCCTGGATATATCAGAGCGCAAAGAGATGGAAGCTGATTTAAGCGAAGCAAAAGATCGGTTGGAACAGCTTATTGCATTTTCTCTTAATCCCATTGTTGTTGGCGATAAGGCCGGCATTATTACTAAACCGAACAGAGCCTTTTGTGAAATGCTCGGATATACTGAAGATGAAGTGATCGGGCAACCGGTATTTATGTTTTCCATTACTGAAACAGGGGTATACAAATCCTCATCGGGAGAAGTAGTAACTATTAAGGAAGATTTTTTTGAAGAGTCGAAAACAAGAATTGAACAACTCTTTGATGAAGGGAAAATATCCAACTGGGTTTCGTTTTATTTGCACAAAAACGGTATGGTTATACCTGTTACTCAGAATACTGTTTTCTTGTATGACAAGGATGGAGAGATAAACGGTTCTTTCGGTATAATCCGCGATATTACCGAGCAGAGAAAAGCAGAGCTTGCTTTGCTGCAGGCCAAGGAAGTTGCTGAGGAAGCCAACCATTCCAAAAGCACATTTCTGGCCAATATGAGCCATGAGATACGTACCCCCATGAACGCAATGATCGGTTTTACCGATTTGCTTACGGACACATCCCTTGATGATGAACAGAAAGATTATGTCAACACGGTCAAACGCAGCGGTGAATCACTTATAAACCTCATAAATGATATTCTTGATTTCACAAAGATCGAAGCAGGCAAGATAGATTTTGAGTCGATAGATTTTGATGTTGAGCTGCTGGTATACGATGTTTGTGATATTATTCGACCACGGCTTGAAAACAAGGATGTGGAGCTGCTTTGCAGGATCGGAGACACTATTCCTGCCATGGTTAACGGAGACCCTCACCGTTACAAGCAGGTCCTGATCAACCTTTTGGGAAATTCTGTAAAGTTTACCGAGGAGGGTGAAATAGAGATCTGCCTTGAGCTGGTTAACGAGCATAGCGGACGGATTGAAATCCATGCATCAATTAGAGATACAGGTATCGGCATTCCGCAGGACAAAGTTGAAACTATCTTTGATGCATTTCAGCAGGCTGATGGTTCTACAACGCGTAAATACGGGGGTACCGGACTTGGCCTGTCAATCTGTAAAAAGATTGCACATCTTATGAATGGAAACGTATGGGCTGAGAGCACCCCCGGGCAGGGCAGCATTTTTCACTTCACCGCCAGCCTGCAGCAGGTACCCGGCAAACAGGCTAAGCGGTATCAGCCCGTTGCGATTGCCGGTAAAAAAGTGCTTATTGTCGATGATAATATAACCAACCTTGATATACTTTCGCGTGTCTTGAATGCCTGCAGCATACGTGTTGAAGCGCATGCAAGCAGCAAAGAGGCTTTGCAGGCTTTTCAGGTTGCTCATAACAGTAGTGATCCTTTTGATATGTGTATACTGGATATAAGGACGCCTGGCATGGACGGTTATGAACTGGCCGAACAAATACATGCATCGGCAAATTCCAGCATTCCCCTGTTGGGCTTTTCTTCCTCGATTTTCAAAGGTGAGGCGGAAAAGTGCCGCAGTGCCGGGTTTGACGGATTTTTGCCGAAACCTATCAGCCGAATAAAGCTGATAAAAATGACAGAGCGCCTGTTAGGTAAAGCCACTGAAAAGGGCCGGTCGGGTGAGGCACGAAAACCGCTTGTTACGCAGTATTCAATGCAGGAAGAAGCTAAGCATTCTGTTTCCATACTGCTGGCAGAGGACAATCCCGTGAACCAGAAACTGGCCAACAAACTGCTTTCAAAGGCCGGGTACACTGTGACAGTTGCCAATAACGGTAAAGAGGCTGTTGATATGGTTGTGGATGCACCTGAAAAATATGATGTCATTTTCATGGATGTTCAGATGCCTGTTGTTGACGGGCTTGCCGCTACCACCACCCTGCGCAAAAAAGGATTTTCACAGATCCCTATTATTGCAATGACGGCTAATGCCATGAAGGGCGACCGTGAAAAATGTTTAGCCGCAGGCATGAATGATTATGTTCCCAAACCGATTAAGCGAGAGCTTGTATTCGATGTTTTAAGAAAATGGGTTCTTGAAAAAAATGATGTGCATTAGTACAGCACAGTTGCCTTTATCCCGTATTACCTCATATACTAAAAACTAAATGCTACTAAACACTCAACACATGCCCTCTGATAATAACCTCATTATATTCTGCCCTTTTTCCCGGTACAGCGCCTAAAGAAAATAGAGAACTATCAAAAAAAGCATAACATGATGTTAGTTACATTTCTAAACCCACGGCCCTCCAGAGGCGGATCTGCGACTTTTAGCCGTGCGACCCGAATAGCTTTTAGGGATTCGGGGAGAATAAACGTGGTGTTGATGGGGCACAGCCTCTAAGCATATATAAACTTACTTTTCTTTGCGTGCTCCAAAGAAAAGTAAGCAAAAGAAAAGGCACCCTGCAACTTG